>DASPJN010000218.1:0-8363 GCA_035628595.1 Chryseosolibacter sp. | reverse complement strand
TTCCAGGTCATTGATCTCCTCCGACTGAAGTAACTCGAGATAGTCGGGCACGAGCTGCGATCCGGCTTGCGGAAAAATGCCTAGCACTGCTTCCGGAAATAATTTCAGCTGACCCTGTGCGTGACTTGTATCAAAATCATCCCGCTTGAATACTTTGAATGGAGTCAACTCATCGCGAAAATTATCAGCGTTGAAATTTAGCTCGATTTTATCCTTCAGTAGCTCATACAGCTCTGTTCTAAAGGCAGTGCTATCGATGTTAAAATCCTCAAAATTTGTATCAAGTAACTCCTCCTCGAGCTTCACTTTATTGTAGTGTGAAAAAGCAAGAAGAAACGTTTTGTTGAATGTGATGCCGGCTTGCAAGCGAGGCTTCAGATACCATGCATTATTTTCAACGACAATGCTCACGGGAAAAAACAGAAGGGGACAACGCACTGCAGTGCCGTCTGAAAATTTCCCGCGCACAAATGGCCATCCCACGTGCAGATCATTCGACCCGCGTTCTTCATTTAGGAAATGATCGGTGCGCTGAAGTTTTTTCAGTTTGTTACTGGCTACGTTCGATGCCTCCATTCTGCTATCCAGTACCGGACACAACCTGATCTCCTTTCCGCTAATAAGCGCGTTTACAATATCAAATGACTTAAAGCCATTTAATTGGTTGAAGTCGTGGAGATCGATCAGTTGCTCGGCGTAAAGTCGAAGCAGAAATAACGACCGGTTATTACCAGACAGGTTGGTCAACCTTCGCAAGTAATTGCGAAGGAGATTTTTAACTTGGCTTTGTTGCATAAGAGTTGCTGAAATTAGTCTGTAACTGTTAAATATGGAATTAGTTTTTCAGCTAAAGGGGGTGTAATAAGGGGTAGTTTTCTTATGTCGTTGATGTCGTTAAATTTTCCGTGTTGAAATCGGTACGTCGTGATTGCTTGCGCAATGCGCTTTTTGATATATGGATGCGATGCGAGAATCGACTCTTCTGCTGTGTTTAAATTTATCTTCTTTACTGTGCCGTCGAGGTATACTCGATCTTTCAGCATGTTGATAACGGTAGAATCGAGTCCGTAAACTTCACTTAACTGATCTTTGCTGAAAAAACCACCGAGACTCTCACGAAATCTGATAATTCGTTTCGATAATACCTTGCCGATGCCCTTCATTTGCATCAGCGTAGCCGTATCTGCAGTATTCAGGTTAAATGAAATGCGCTCTTCGCGACGCGGCAACACAGCCTTTGTAACTGTTCGCGCGACCTTGTTCGGTTTTACTTCTGGCAGATCAATGAACGCTTGCATCTGCGTATATAACGTAGAATCCATACCATAGATTTTCAGCAGATCCGGCTTTATCCGAAAGACACCGCCTTTTGACCGATAAGCGGCAATACGCGTCGCCAGGCGTTCGGTAAATCCTAAAGAAATAAGGGCCTCAACTGGCTCGATGTTGGGATTAAACATGCGTAATACAGGCGTCTTTACAACGGATTTCGTTTCAGCAACCGCTTCCCACCTTGCGATCTGGTGTCGCAATGAAGTGTCCTGTCTGACAATAAAATACTCGGTGGATTTGAATGACTGGTAAGCCGGCTTCGAAATGATCAGAAGCAATAAAACGGGTAAAAGAATAAGAAATCCATTTGTTTCTGTTCGCGAAAAGCCGAGCCAGATGCGGATAAACCTGCGGATGCGCTTCATAGAGAGTGTCAGTTATTGTTAACAAAATAGGCGAACAACCAGCAATTAAAAAAGCGGATTCCGTGTTATTTAAACTGATTCTAAATTACCCATTGGGTGATTTTTATCATGTTGAAATCTCGAAGGGATTTTACTTTTGTGATCCAGATGAATCAAAATTTCAAATCTTTAGCGCTTACATATAAGACTGCTCCGTTAGAGGCGCGCGAGCAGGTGTCGTTGAACGAGGCGGGTGTAAAACAACTGCTGAATTTTCTGAAAAATTATACGCAAGCCACCGAGGTTCTAATTGTTTCGACCTGCAATCGCACCGAAATCTATTATTGTGCGGAAAATGATCTGGCAACCGATATTTTGAATGGCTTAACGATGGTTAAGAACATCTCAAAAAGTGTTGGGTCATATTTCCAGAAATTTGAAGGTATTGATGCAGTCAATCATCTTTTTGAGGTTGCAATAGGCTTGGATGCACAGGTTGTGGGCGATCTGCAAATAAGCGGACAGGTAAAAAATGCTTATCAGTGGACGGCGGACGAAAACATGGCCGGGCCTTATCTTCACAGACTGCTTCACACAATCTTCTTTTGCAATAAACGTGTTGTGCAGGAAACTGCATTCAGGGATGGAGCCGCGTCAATTTCGTATGCAGCCAAAGAGCTTGCCGATGACCTGACGTCTGGCATAAAATCACCAAAAGTTTTGGTAGTAGGTACAGGTGAAATCGGGCAGGACGTTTGTCTCAACCTGATCAACACACGCTTAAAAGATGTTACTATCCTGAATCGCACCTCCGAAAAAGCTGAGAAACTCGCAGCCAAATGCGGCTTCGCTTTTGCCTCGATCGATAATCTGAAGGCAGAAATCGCGAATGCTGACGTGATCATCAGCTCTGTTTCAGGTTTGGAACCGTTGATCAATCAGGCCATTGTTGGTGACCTGAAAATACTTTCACACAAATACTTTATCGATCTTTCTATTCCACGAAGTGTTGATCCTTCACTCGACCAGCTCCCGGGAATCCTGGTTTACAATATTGACGACCTCCGCGAAAAGACGAATGAGGCCGTGGAAAAACGAAAAGCTTCGATCCCGCACGTAAAAGCAATCATTGCTGATGCGATTGCAGAATTCAGCGAATGGTCAAAGGAGATGATTGTCTCTCCAACGATCCAGAAACTGAAAAGTGCGCTGGAGCAAATCAGGAAAGAAGAACTTGCCAGGTATCTCAAGAATGCGAACGCTTCCGAAGCAGAAAAGCTGGAGGAGATGAGCAAATCAATGATGCAAAAGATTCTGAAGTACCCTGTGCTACAACTTAAAGCGGCTTGTAAGCGTGGTGATGTGGAATCAGTTGCTGAAGTGTTGCAGGAACTTTTCAATCTGGAACAACGCGAAAAAAATCATCAGTAAATACAGACCGCGAATGTAATTCTCATACGTTGCGTTCGACCTATCACTAAACTCCCCCAACCGGTGACCCGGGATGAAAAGAAATTCATTGAACTGATTAACGAGCATCAGGGCCTGATACACAAAGTCTGCTTCATGTACGAACAGGACAGCGAAGCGCGTAACGACTTGTTTCAGGAGATCACGCTCCAGCTTTGGAAGTCTTTTCACACCTTCAGAGGTGATTCGAAAATCAGTACCTGGATGTACCGGATCGCATTAAACACAGCGATCTCTGGTTATCGGAAACAAACAAGAAATGTAAAGACGGAAGACCTTCGGGAAATTCATTTTAATATTTCGGACTATCATCATGGAGAGCACGAAGATGATCTTCACAAACTGCAGGTGGCAATCCGTCAGCTCTCGGAAGTGGAGAGAGCGATGATCATGATGGCGTTAGAGGAAATTCCATACGAGGAAATTGCAGAGACGATCGGTATCACACAAAATAATGTGCGGGTCCGAATGAACCGGATCAGGGAGAAACTAAGAAAAATCATGAGCAAAGAGCCATGGAGTTAGAGGAGCTAAAAGACATCTGGAATAAAAGCAATAAAGGCTTTCATTTAAAAGGTGAAAGCGAGCTGGCCGGCATGCTGAAAGGAAACAGCCGCTCGATCATTGATAAGCTGAAACGCAATGTGTGGTTTGAGCTTATTGTTACTATTGTTGCAGGGGTCGGGCTTTTAGTTTATGCCATGACATTGCCAACAGGAGCATTAAAATGGACCACTGTTTCGATTCTCGTTTTGTTCGTGGCTTATTCATTTTATTACGTGAAGAAGTTGAGTCTTCTCCGTCGTTTCGACCCTGGACATCACGATGTGCGCTCTTCCCTGGAATCATTGATCGGCAGTCTGTCTGCGTATGTGAACTTTTATAAGCGTAGCTACACCTTATTGTATCCAGTCTACTTCGGCCTCGGAGTTTTGTTCGGAGGCCTTGAAACCGGATCAAGTCGATTTTATCAGTTATTCACGGATACCAAGGCGCTCTTGCTTCTTAGCGGATCTGCCATCGTGTTCTTCTTCATCACAACCTGGTTTGCGGACTGGTATCTGCGAAAGCTTTATGGAAATCATATCGCCAAGTTGAAGGACGTGCTGCGCGAATTAAATTCCGGCGAAATGTAAATTTTTGATGCACGGCTATCCGGCAACACAAACAGCGATGCCGTTTAAAATAAATTCAGGATATTGCAGCCGCATGTCTATGAAAAAGTCTTTCACAATTCTTGTCTTACTTCTCTCGTTGTCCATTACGCAAGCCCTTGCTTGGGGTGTGACCGGCCATCGTGTCACCGGCTGGATCGCTGAAAAGTATCTCAGCAAAAAAGCACGTAAAGAATTGAAAAAGATTTTGAGAGGCGAGTCCCTCGCAATGCTGAGCACCTGGATGGATGAAGTCAAGTCGGATTCAGCTTTTGATTACATGGAAGAATGGCATTGGGCAACTATACCATATGGACAGACATACGAGCAGGCCGTGAAACCGCCGGCCGGGGATATCATTATGACTTTGGAAAGAGTTATCACCGAGCTTGAATCTAAAAAGTTATCGCGCGAACAGCAGCTTTTCAATATCAGGATACTGATACATCTTGTCGGTGATATTCACCAGCCACTTCATGTAGGCGGACGGGATGACAAGGGCGGCAACGATGTAAAGGTAACATGGTTTCGAAAGGATACGAACCTCCACCGTGTATGGGACCTTGAGATGATCGATGAAACACAACTAAGCTTCACCGAGCTTTCACAGTCGCTGCGTGCGCCAACGAAAGATGAAATGTTACAATGGCAAAAACACACTGTCCTTGATTGGGCAATGGAAAGCCAGTCGTACGAAAAAGCAATCTATGATATTGGTAATGGCCGACTCGGATACCATTATTCGTATCGTAATTTTCCAACCGTACGTCTACGCTTGTTACAGGCGGGCGTTCGTCTTGCCGGAATCCTCAATAAAATTTACGGCTGATTACTCCTCTTGCGTTTTCCGATAAATGTAGCTGTATCGTTCGCCGTGATTTGATCCATCGCGAAGCCTCATTGTCATGGTTCCGTCTTCGCCAAAGGTGACATTCCATTCACTCACTTCGTCTGCATTCACACTCTGCATATAAAGTATTGCATGCTGCTCATTGATACGATACGCACCGCTGTCAATAAGCTCGTTGCCAGAATAGCTCATAAAACGACCCTCGCGGTTAAATGTTATTGTTTCATTTCCGTTTGACTTATCACTTTCGCTGATATCTTTTTCCCCTCGCAACACCTGATCAATCATCCACGTCCCCGGAATAAATTCAATTATTTTTACAGGCGTTTGATGGTCGGTGTTAACCTCCACCTGCTCCTTTTTACCTTCAGCGCTGCTTCGATTATTTGTGTAATCAGTGTTTCCGCGCTCTTTTTCCTTTTTGTCCTGTGCCTGTACATCAAAAAATGCGACCAGACAGGCCACCAGCAATAAACTGATATGCTTTTTCATAACCTTTTCCTTTAGAGATCATATAAAAAACTCTGTGCCGATTTGATAATTCAAAGCAAACCACTTGCTTCGCAGGCATGCGAATCGCTCTGGTAACAGCAACAGTTCTTATCCTCTCGGCCTGTCACGGCGACCCACCGACAAATACCATTCGCTATGAAGCCGATTGTGAAAAGTGCAGCGTGATTTATACCGCTGAGCCAGGCGTAGATAGTATCGTTATTGAAAACAGCTGGTCTATGATGTTTGGCGCTGACCCATCCTTTGTGCCGCGTTTGCAGGTTTGGTATAAGTCGCATGAACACGACTACACTGCGCAAAAGGCTACCTTAAGAATATTTGTAAACGATGAGAAATTCGTCGACAAAAGCGACAGTGGTTTTTATTTTAAGATAACCGGGTTCTACATTCCCTGAATGCAGTTCGGAAACTGCTACTTGAGTCGTTGTTGATGCCAAATCCAATCTGTCTTTACGTTGGGATTTTCGGCAAAGGTTTTCCTTCTATTCCTTTACGTACCAGACCAGCGAGAAAGTCTGTAAAAGCAATAATGTTTTGATTGACACTGGCTTGCTCCAATGCCTGCATGTACGTCCTCCGGTCTTCCACAGGAATAATTGTCCATGGATAACCACCCGATGCTAACATCGCGTTCATCAGAAACCGCCCCGTTCGTCCATTGCCATCCATGTACGGATGGATGTAAACAAAAAGGAAATGTCCCAGCACGACACGCACGGCGGGGTGCGGCTCTTGTCTTAATAGGTCAAAGAATGCTGGCATTGCATCTCTTACCGCATCGCGGTTTAACGGAACATGCATTGAGTTCATGATATAGACTGGACCATTTCGGTAGCCAGCCAGGTCGCTTGGTTTTAAAAGTCCGACAGCTATGCTGGGTGAAAACAACTCGCGGTACCAGGTGCCATGATCCTCGTCGGCTACGGTTCCGGCATTTCCCCCCTTTAAGATTTTCCTGATGCTGTTTACAACGGCCTGGTAAGCTTGCCAATATCCTCGCGCCGCCAATGCGTCGCGGTGCGCTTTATCTTTTCCATCATCGTGCGGATCCCACGCTCCGCTTCTAACGCGGTCAATAAGTTCCGGGGTCACCCTGTACCCTTCAATTGAGAGCGAGTGATATGCATCATTCACGTAAACTTCCCGAACATGTTCAAGGAAAACATCGATATCAGTGGGTATGCCCGGTGACTCTGGAAAACGCGCTATAATTGGGTCACGCATCTCATGCCACATGACTTTCAAACGGTTTACGTACGGTGATGCTTCTCTTCCTGTGACAGAAAGAAGTCGCGTTTCGAAAGGGCCATTTTCGCGCGAATCATAACCTGCGCTTCGCATAGCGTTGAGGATATCATCAGCAATTTTATCGCGCCCGATATTCCTGAATGCACCTGCAAGCCGTCCTGCAATCACGGTATGACCTCCATCAAGTAAATTCGGAAGGATATCAGATGCATCTCTGATCATGAGCAAAGCTGTTCGGATATCTGTGGCGTTGCTTTTGAAAAATCCCGGTGAGATAGCGACTAATGACGCGGGTAATGAAAAAATAATGAGTCCTTCCTTTTCTACTCTGTCTGACGGCTGCGGAACGTTGGATCTAATATCAAATAAGGAAGTGTTGTGTGGCAGAGAATTGCTTTTGTTCCTGGCATTTGGTGAACGTACCAGTAGTTGCGCGGGAACGGTCCAGTTGCCACTATGAAGTAGGAGCGACTGCTCCGGGGAAAGAGACCATTCTTGCCCGAAACGCTGTTTCAGATACACGGAACAAAAACTCCAGAAGGATGCATACCATGCAGTGCTAGTTCCGGGTTGTTCACCTGGCCGTGTTGGGATGTACCAACCTTTCATCACCTCCTCCAGAAATCCATTCTGTACTAATCGTTCCCGATGGGTTCGCGAGAGATCACTTGCGCGAATTGCCGCCGCTCCCTCTTTGTTTTGCAGTTCTTTGAGAATTTCTAATGATTCAGCAAGTTTCTCTGAAGGTGTGGCCATCGTTTGGGAGTTATTTTAGCTTATTTCGTTGTATAATAATTAGCTTATTAGGTCGCATTAAAATTAGCTTATTGTGATGTATTAAAATTAGCTTTTTATGTTGTAATTATATAATCCTCCGTTAATAAATGCTTATATCTCCTATTACTTATCAGATATATCACACCCGTTAACGGCAGCTTTCCGCTAGAGCCAATAACAAAATCCTGCGTCCAAGCAGCTGGCATTCTTTTTTCCGCGGCCACCAGATAACCTAAACTTACAGAGCATGTTTAAACTCTTACTCAAAAGGGTAATTCTTTTTGCTGTGTTCAGCATCCAGGGATTACTTTTCGTGAATGCGCAAACATCCGCGCAAGAGATTGCCACAAATCTATCGAACGACCCGCGGGTTGCCACTTTTACAATGGAGTCAAGTCGGGGAACACCGTCCCTGATCAAAATGAACGAAACGGGATCAACGTTACCGCTCACGGAAACTTCGACGTTCCTTCAGTCAGTGCTTGGCTATGGCCAGGAAACATCTTTCGTTGTTGAAGCTACTACCCATACAAATGGTGTTCGGGTGGATAAGTTTCAACAGTATACGAATGGTATAAAAGTCGAGCACGGCGTTTTCAAAGCCATGTCCCAAAAGGGAATTGTTCTTGGATTCACAGCGGAGTACTACAGCCTGCCACCTTCGATTTCATCGTC
>DASPJN010000217.1:0-5470 GCA_035628595.1 Chryseosolibacter sp. | reverse complement strand
TTGCCAAACCTTCCGCTGAACTTTCAAGCTTCCAAACGCGTGGGATGTTTAAACCGCATCATCAGTATGTGCTTGACTTTCTACCCGGCGCTGTGGCGTGGGATCTACCCGCGTTGGATCCATGGAATTGTCAACCGGCTGAATTCGAATTTCTTAAGCTTAGACGTCTGCAGGGATATGGTATTGATAAAATAAAGTATGATCCATACCAAGTGACTTCCCGGATGAATGTGCGGCAGTCTTTCGAAGTCTACTTCAACCAAAATGAAATTACACCCGATGCAAATGGACTCAAACAAGTCACGGGCTATCTGGAGCAAAACAATCTCGCGATCCTGCAAGCGATTCTCGAAGGTGGATGTTCAATTGAGGGTTCCCTCGAACGCAATTCCTACCTGCAAGCCCAGCGTGCTAGTGTACTCGAGCAAGCACTGCATAAATATGCCGACGCCCTCCTACAGAATGATACTGTTCTGATGACCGATGTTACGCAGCAGTTTCGTGAAATCGTGCGGACGGATAACAGGTTTAAATGGCTTGATACGCTTGATAACGAAAGCCTTCGAAACCGGATCAACACAGATGAGCGGTTGCGCATATCACTCGAACCGATTTTTGTTTTACAACGAAAAGCCTCCCTGCGTCTCGTGATGGCCAAGCGCCTCACACGTCAGGAGCAATTTGACAAATTAGTGACGGATCTGAACAAAGCTTCGAGTATCTGGCACAGCAGCAGGCTGCCAACGAATGAGGGAGAGCGCATAGTCATGGGCATGTTGGATAAACTTTTCAGCGATTACGAAAGAGGAAACATAACAAAAGCTGAATTCGAAAACCTCATTTCCGAAACCAGCTACCCTGATAATATCCTGGTGCTGATCGGCTACCACCTTCTCAAAAAGTATGAGGATAAAACCTGGCCGCAACGCAAGAGCTGGAAAAGCTATTGGGTCGAATACAATGTTGGAGAATGGTTCGAACGCGCCCATAACAGTTTGCTGAATTTGCTTGGCAACCATCCAGTGAAAGAAGCGCGAGCGCGCTATATGCGAATGCTGAATGACTTTCAGACGTTCCGTTTTTATTTCGTAGAAGATGGGCTGTTAACACTCAAATCATTATGTGCAATGCCGTACCCGGACGAATCTGATTATATGCCACTTCGGTTGAGTCAATACGCTTTTTTGTATGAGATGAAATCACGCACTGATTCAGCCATTCACTGTATTCCAAAACGAGCCGCAAAATACAAACGCGACTCAACAACGACCGACGCATTCCTGGATGATCTCGAAGCAGCCGGGAACACAAAATCGTTTGTGTCAGTGAGCGGAAGGCTGATCAGCAAGCGTTCATTTAATACCGAGCCAAAAAGCCCGTATTATTATTTGCTGAAGCAACACTTTCTTCGGAATAACAAAGCTGCGTTGGAGCACATTACAAATACCAGCGGTGGCTCCGTTGAATTTAATGAATTCAATCTATGGCACTTATTGGAAAATAATGTGAATGAATGGAAGCCTTTCGATAACTATTTCTATGATGAAGAAGTCGGGTTATATGAATTTGACAAGCTCATCTCCATGATGCAACGGTTGGACAAACATCTTTGCAAGCCGCAGGTGAATCAACTTTATCTTAGCTATCACTTGAAAATGCTGTACTACCTTGAACGCTTCGCCGAGCCAGGCAATCCGCGCCATGCGAAGCTTGCCGAAACTTCGTTAAAATATATCACAAATTATTACAAAGCGCGCGTCAGACAGATTGATCCGCGCCTATCGCTGCACATCGTTAAACAACTAAATCTGTTTAACTGGCTACCGGGGTCAGCGCCCGGCGCGTATTATGGATACGATCTATTGAACAGCATCGCACGCGTGAGGATCTTGAATGATGTTGAGACAAAACTTTACGCCCACTACGTGCGGCTTTTTAATCCATCGTTAAGAAGAATGCCTCACCTTATCGACGACAAAGAAAAGTTAATGAATCTCGCGGTCGAAGCATTTTAAGTCACTCTGAGCTCCCACGCTCACGTAACTGCATTTCGACAGCAATTGCGCTTGTGATTGATGGTATAACTTTTTCATATAACGCCTTGTTGAAATCAGGATGAATAAACAACAAGTCAGAACCCCGAAAATTTATTAAATCTCCTCCCAACAGTTGATCGATTGATAGTGGATTAAACCACTCGTTCAACTTCATGACAACGCGCGCGTTCAGAGTATGGTTGTTGCTCAATATAATCGAGTCTGAAGCAGCGAGCGCGCCGGTCATATTAAATTCACTGATTGATGGAACCGCGAGAATAACCAGTACCTCCTTCGAAGGAGTGTAGATCGTTCCGAACAATAAAAGCGCGGGTTTCGCATTCACCAGGAAGTCCCCGACATCAACAGTTTGGCCAGCGGTGCCTTCACGGCCGCCTTTTCCCTTGCCTTTACCTTTTCCCTTGCCTTTTCCCTTGCCTTTCCCATCACCTTCATCGTCATCATCGTCACGATCGTCATCGTCGTCATCATTGTCATCAGTGTCACCTTCGTCATCATTGTCGTCTTCATCGTCTGAGTCATCGCCCTCGTTTCCGTCGTCGTTCTCGTCATCGCCGTCCGATCCATCGCCATCGTTGTCATCATCTTCCGAATCCTCATCATGATCATCGCCCTCGTCGTCACCGTCATCATCCGAGTCGTCGTTATTATCTTCTCCTTCACCGCCATCATCCTCATCTCCATCTTCGGCATAATAAGTTGTATCCTTCAACACAAGCTGGTAATCGTCATGTAATGGATAAAATCGTAGTGAGACGTCTTTGTAGACAGCGGCTTCAAACCGAATAGCGATTGGCTGATTTGGGTCTTCACCAATAAGTGTAACAGTTCCTTCTTCCGGAGAAAAGTCAACAGCACGGATCACATCCTCGGTGTCAAAGCGACGGCCGCTTGCTTCTATCCGCGACAAATGCATATATCCACGATCGAACTGAAGTTGATTATCTAGAACCGATGTCGGCGACGCAGCGACTGTACATCGAACTTCAGCATAATTCAAGGCTTCTTCTGGCGCACAACGCAGCAGAATGAAGGACAACACTATAAAACAAATACTCTTTCCCACACTTTCCATACCTCACATTTCCTTGCGTGGTAAAATGACATGCCGTCAAGCACAAGGATGACTTCGCATTTGCATCTGATAATAGCTATCTATTTCTGACAGGAACCCAGATCACTGCATCAGCAATGATCTTTCCTTTGGCTGTCTCATTTGAAATTTCTACAAAAGGTCGCTTCCCGCCGCTGATCTGATGTCGACCAAGCGAAATCCAATCCCCTTTTTTTGATCCATCAATAACCAGATTCGCGGGTGTGATTACGCGTTCACGAACCTCCGTTCCGTCCGATACCCTGATCGTCATGAATTCAGAACAACCTTCAACCTTAGGCAGGTACATATAAACGTCATACTTACCTGGAACTTCAATCGCTGCGTTGTATCGAATGGAAGAAATACGGCTTCGTCGCTTCAGTAGAGATTTCTCATCAGGAGGTTCGGCAATTAGAAATGAAGCTCCGTATCCACCTCCGTGTACCAACTCCCAGTCTTTACCCGTCTTACGCGTGTGTCGATGATTATCGTTATCTATTAGTACGTCAGCAATAGAGTTGTCGGCCAACGGGTTGTTTTTTAAATATTGCTGAAGCCTACGCACATTAATTTTTTGCACGGGGATCTGAACGTCAATTGCCATTACCGCAGCCGTTGCAGCGGATTGTCCAAGAACCATAAGTACTGGTTCGGTTTGGATGGAGCTACGCGCAATATGTGTTGACGAAAGACACACTGGAACAAAAAGATTCATACAATCTTCCTCCTTCGGCGTGATGGCACCATAAGCAATGCCATAAGGATTAAATCCTCCTATCGATACATTCCCCTCATTCTTTACATTTCCATTAGCGATTATCCGTTGGCAGCTATGCGAATTCATCTTGTTTGCTACCAGAGCGATTTCGTCAGGTGCATTTCGTTTTCCTTCGCAATTCGCCTGTGTCATTACATAATCGCCAACCATGCGGCGGCTTTCACGGATATAAAGTTGATACGACCAGTGATTATTGGCCAGAAATTCATCGGCAGGATACCCGTACTGCAGCATTTCCTTTCGTAACGGTTCAGGTACACGCCAATCGTGACCCAAAAAGTACAGTAACCCTTTGCTGTATGTTTCATGCGCACGGACGATATGTCTTCTTTCCTCGTACGATCCTTCGGGATAACGATGATTCATTCCAACCATGTCTGTTGAAAAACCACCGTGGCTTTCAATATCGGTTTTACTGTTCGGTAATTTGTTGATGACAAAATAATCGGTTAGCCTTCGACGATCCGGTTGCGCGTCAATCAATCGAAGCATGAGTTCATAACGCGACGAGTCGTAATCAGGTGGGCGGGAAATTGCAATGCGGTTCGCTGGCTCCGACGTCAGGCAAATACGATAACCATAGGCTTGGATTTTACTGTCACCCGAACCATTCTTTTGAAGGTCGGCATCACTCACGCCCCAAAGAAGGCCACTCGCCGGTTTACCTTTAATTTTATACGGATCAATCCCGTCCGGGAACTGATTGTTGTCCATGATCTGAACGCCGTTATATGTTTCGCTGTATTCGCTGTTAGCTTCGCGACCAACGCGGTAAGGAACACCGGCTTTCGCCATCAGATCGCCTTCATAGCTACAATCGATAAAGATGCGGGCGCGAACCTGTATCTCCTTTGAAACGGAATCGGTAGGATTTTGAACCGTGATGTAAACAATTGAATTCTGAACTTTCCGAACGTCGGATAACCTTGTCTGGTAAAATATTTTGAATCCACCTTCAGATGCATAATCATTAAAAATTCTCTCCGCAACGTGTGGTTCGAATGTCCATTTTTCGAATGTGTTGTAATGTTTTCCGACTCGTCGGTAAAAATCACGCGCGAGTCCGGTGATTACCGATTTATTTTCCAGATCAGTATATCCCAATCCGCCTGAAGTCATACCACCAAGATGTGATCCCGGTTCAATCAGTATTGCAGTTTTTCCAAGTTTTTGGACAGTGTATGCCGCAATAACGCCAGCAGCAGTTCCACCGTAAATGCAGACATCCGCCTCGTACACTTGTTCGGACTGCGCGAAAGTTTGAGCGCATGACAAAAGAGTAATAAGAAATAAAACCTTTACCCGGAAGATCACGTGATTGTTGATTTAACAGTCCGCAGTTATTCAACGGTTCGCAACTCTTCTGTTTAGCTGTTGATAACGCAGATATGATTCAACTACCAATAAATTTGGTACCCAGCTAAGCCACGCGAGTGTTGCGTAGGCTGCCGGATGAGTGAGATCGACGTCCCACGAAACGAAAAAGATGTAAACCCGCAAAGTTATAGCTGCGAATGTAAGAGCGAAACTTCGCCACAT
>DASPJN010000216.1:0-6370 GCA_035628595.1 Chryseosolibacter sp. | reverse complement strand
GTTAATGCCAACGCCCCAATTCCGTAAGGAAGAATATCGACACCAAGAATTTTTGAGAAAAACACCGCGCATATCACCGCGCCTAACGCAACATCAATGCTCAGGATGTTCAGGTATGTATAAAACCGAACTAGCGCTTTCATAAAACAAAAAAGTCTCCTCGCGGAGACTTATACTTGATATCAATATGCTTAAGCAGATTTCAACGCTTCAGCTCCACCCACGATTTCGAGAATTTCCTTCGTGATTGCCGCCTGACGTGTTCTGTTATAAGTTAACTTGAGTTCTTTCAAAAGCTCACCAGCGTTTTCGGTTGCCTTATCCATTGCTGTCATTCGGGCACCGTGCTCCGCAGCATTCGAATCGAGCACTGCTTTGTATAACTGCACCTTCAGCGACTTTGGAATAAGTCCGATTAGAATTTCAGTTTGATCAGGTTGATAAATATAATCAATCTGTATCGCAGTTGATGCTGTCAGTGGTGGCGGAAGGATCGGAAGGAATTGCTCTACGCGCAAAATCTGCGTAGCAACGTTTTTGAACTCGTTGTACACCAATTCAACCTTATCATATTTTCCAGCCTTGAATGCGTCAATGATATATTCGGCCGCTGTAGAAACATTGTCGAACGAAAGCGAGCTGAATAACATCGTATAATCACTTACAAGATTGCATTTACGCTTGCCGAAGTAATCGGCGGTCTTTTTCCCGATAGAGAGTACGGTAACATGTCCCTTGCGGAATTGTTCTGGATACTTCTCATCGATCACCCGGTTTACAGCTTTGAACACGTTGCTGTTAAATGATCCGCAAAGACCACGATCCGAGCTGATCGCAACAATCAGGATCTTGTTTTCCTCGCGCGTAGCGGTATACCAATTGTCTGAGTCACCGGGTTGCGCAGCAGACAGGTTTCTCAAAATTGAGTTAAGCTTCTGAGCGAATGGGCGCATCTGTGTAATGCGGTCCTGTGCCCTTCTCAACTTCGCTGCAGAAACCATTTTCATAGCTTTCGTGATCTGCTGCGTTGAGATGGTCGTTACAATCCGGCTCTTTACTTCTTTTAAACTTGGCATATCGTTACAATGTGCAAACTTTCAGTCGCAAGGCTTAATCGGCCTGCTTCAATATTTAGTATTTACCTGACAATTCAGCGGCCACTTTTTTGATAGTCGCAACGTCAGCGTCTTCGAACTTACCAGCGCGTAAGTTGTCCAGTAGACCACGATGTTGTGCTCTCAACAAGCCAAGGAATTCTTTCTCGAATTCTTTCACACGATTCACAGGCACTTTATCCATAAATCCTCTGGTAGAGGCTGTGATGATTGCAACCTGCTCTTCAACCGGAACTGGTGAAAACTGATCCTGCTTCAGAATTTCTGTATTTCTTCTTCCACGGTCAATCGTAAGCTTTGTAGCCGCGTCAAGATCCGATCCGAACTTTGCAAAAGCTTCAAGTTCTCGATACTGTGCCTGATCGAGCTTCAGCGTACCGGCAACCTTCTTCATTGACTTGATCTGGGCAGAACCTCCCACACGAGATACAGAGATACCTACGTTGATGGCGGGACGAATACCTGAATTGAATAAGTTTGTCTCCAGGAAGATCTGTCCATCTGTAATCGAGATCACGTTCGTTGGAATGTATGCCGATACGTCACCCGCTTGTGTTTCGATGATTGGAAGCGCTGTTAATGAACCACCACCCTTTACCAACCCTTTGATTGAAGCCGGAAGGTCGTTCATGTTTCTTGCGATCGCATCGTTATTGATGATCTTCGCAGCTCTTTCAAGCAAACGTGAGTGCAAGTAGAACACGTCACCAGGATAGGCTTCACGTCCAGGAGGTCTTCTCAAAAGAAGAGATACTTCACGGTATGCAACCGCCTGCTTTGAAAGGTCATCATAGATAACAAGGGCAGGGCGACCGGTATCACGGAAGTATTCACCAATAGCAGCACCCGTAAATGGCGCGAAGAACTGCATTGGTGCAGGATCAGAAGCAGAAGCCGCAACGATAACGGTATATGGCATTGCGCCGGCCTTTTCAAGGGCGGCAGCCACACTCGCAACGGTTGAATTTTTTTGTCCAATAGCAACGTAAATACAAAGAACCGGCTGGCCTTTTTCGTAGAATTCCTTTTGGTTGATGATCGCATCAAGAGCAACCGCTGTCTTACCGGTCTGACGGTCACCAATGATCAATTCGCGTTGACCACGGCCAATTGGAATCATGGCATCGATAGCTTTGATACCAGTTTGTAACGGTTCGTTTACTGGCTGACGATATATAACACCAGGGGCCTTTCTTTCGAGAGGCATTTCATACAACGGACCTTGAATCGGGCCTTTGCCATCAACAGGATTTCCAAGTGTATCGACTACGCGACCTAACATGCCATCACCAACGTTTACCGCAGCAATCTTACCTGTACGCTTTACAGTCGCGCCTTCTTTGATATCCTTATAGTCACCCAGCAATACGGCACCAACGTTGTCTTCTTCAAGGTTAAGGACAAGTCCTCTAAGTCCTGTTTCAAACTGAAGAAGTTCCCCAGCTTGTGCTTGTGTTAGTCCGTAGATGCGAGCTACACCGTCACCTACGGTCAGTACTGTACCAACTTCTTCAAGTTCGGCGTCAGTGCGTGATTGTGAGAGTTGCTCACGTAAAATTGCTGATACTTCTTCAGGTCTGATCTCTGCCATATTATTTAAGAGATTAAAATTCTTTGATATAAGGATTCTGACTAAATTCTACTTTCAATGCTTTAAGCTTATTCTTGATGCTGGCATCAACCTGGCGATCACCAACGTTGAGTACAAATCCACCAATCATATCTTTATCTATCTTCTCAATAAGCTCAACACTCTGCTTGTCTGCATATCTTTTAACGAGCTGCTCGATTTCACTGCGGAGTTTTGTATCCAGCGGAACTGCAGTTGTTACTGTAGCCCGTTCGATACCTTTATATTCGTTATAGGCTTTATGAAATTCCTTTGCAATGGACGCTAGAATGGCCTCGCGGTTCTTCCGGGTGAGAATGTCGAAAATGGCCATTGTAAGCTTGTGAACCCTTCCGGTGAAAAGCTTCTCAAGGATTGCACGCTTCTTTTCGTGCCTGATGATCGGATTCTGAAGCATCAGTCTGAACTCGCGGCTGTCATCCACGACCTTGGAAAACATGAGCATGTCGTTATGAACCTGCTCCACTGCGTTTTGGTCAATCGCAAGACTGAGAAGGGATTTTACGTATCGCGATGCTGCTCTTGAGTCGACCATTGCTTAATTTATCTTAAGGTCTTTGATATAATTTTCAACCAATTGCTTCTGCGATTTGTCGTCTGAAAGGTTCTGCTTCATCAGCTTTTCAGCGATCTCAAGGGAGAACAGCGCTACCTGTGTGCGCACATCTTTCAAAGCAGCCTGTTTTTCAATGTTGATTGCCGCACGCGCCTCCTCAACGATCTTTTCAGCCTGACGTTTTGCATCAACCTGGGCTTCTTCCTTTAAACGGCTTCCAGCATCACGTGCTTCTTTCAGGATCTTATCACGCTCTTCGCGGGCTTCCTTCAATAGCTTCTCATTGTCAGACTTGAGCTGAGACATTTCCAGTCTTGCTTTCTCGGCCGTATCCAACGCATTTTGGATCGAAACCTCACGTTCCTTCAACGAGCTGATAATTGGTTTCCATGCCAGCTTGGACAATAACAGGAACAAGAGTACAAAAACAATAAGTTGCCAGATGATCAGTCCCGTTCCGGGTGTGAGCAGTTCCATATTTATATTTTACTTAAGTCGATGTTCTTTCGTAAAGAAGAACCTGCCTGGCCAATTGCCAAAAGCAGGTTCTTAGTTTTAGCCTTCAAGCTGAGAGATCAGCAAGCAGATAACGAGCGCGAAAAGCGCAGCCACCTCGATAAGAGCGGCAATGATCAACATCGCACCTTGAATCTTACCAGAAGCTTCAGGTTGACGCGCCATACCTTCCATCGCTGAGCCACCAATGCGGCCGATACCAATTCCAGCGCCAATTGCAGCCAGACCGGCACCAATACCAGCACCCATAATCGCATAGCTGATGTCTAACAAAATCGCTAATAACATAATTGTGTATATAGTTAAGTGAAACAAACCCCCGACAAGTCGGGGGATATCTTTAAATCAATTAATGATGATCATCGTGACTGTGCTCGGCGATAGCCATGCCGATATACAATGACGAGAACAACGTAAATACATAAGCCTGAATCCCCGCTACCAACAGTTCAATCAAGCTTATGAAAAGGATCATAAGTGTCGAGCCAGCACCTACCCAATAGCTCTTAAAAATGAACGCAAGGCAAATCAAGCTCAGGATCACAATGTGACCTGCAGTAATGGCAACAAACAAACGAACCATCAGCGAGATCGGCTTCGTAAAGATGCCAACCAGTTCAACAGGCAAAATGATAAGTCGCAATGGAAGGGGAACGCCTGGTGTCCAGAAGATGTGTGCCCAGTATTCACGGTTAGCGCTAACGTTAGTAATAATGAAAGTTAACACCGCTAACACGAGCGTCACCGCGATGTTTCCTGTAAGGTTTGCGGCTCCGGGCAAAAGCCCTAACAGGTTACCGAACAGGATGAAGAAAAACAATGTCAGCATGTACGGCAAAAATCTTTCGTACTTCGGGCCAATGTTTGGTTTAACAACCTCATCCTTCACAAAAAGTATCACAGGTTCGATGAACGATTGCAATCCACTTGGCGCTTTGCCAGCATTTCGTTTGTAAGCCCCCGCTACGGATAAGAAAATGAGTACTAATAAAACCGCATTGATCAACAACATGGCAACGTTCTTCGTAATCGAAAGATCCAGTACTGCTTCACCTGTATTCACCAGGTAAATGTGATTATGGTCAAGCCTATACCCGTTGTATTCGACTACATTGTGATTTTCATCATAGAAGTTATGTGAAGAAAATGCATCTAACCCGCGTTCACCAGAATAGACAATAACCGGAAGGTATATTGTTCCGCCTTTACCGTCCCACAAATGCCAGATGTGATCATCCATCACGTGATGCAGGATCACTTCACTTGCGTTGAATTTTCCGCCCGCGTCTTCAGCCTTCTCTGAGGCAAAAACACCCGAAGTGACCACACCCAAAACAAGTGCGGTTAGAACAAAAAAGCGGCTGATTTTATTGAAAAATGCGGTCATTTACGGCGATTTCAAAGGTTTTTAAAATCCGACCGCAAAGGTATTAATTATAGCTCCACAAAAAACATCTTTGAAAAAAAATTTACCAGACTAGGAATCGTCGCGGCGCGAGCTGACGTGGAAGTATAAAAAAGCTATTTCGAGCCCCGTAAACAAAAAATAGGTAATGAGAAAAAAGATAACATTATAAGCTGCATTTTCCTTGCTTTTCAGAACAATCACAATGTTATAAGCCAGGAAAGCAAACACTTTGACCACCATGAGAAGCAGATAAAATTGTGTAAAAGCATCCGGGGATTTGAGTCGGTAAAGGTATCCGTAAATGACAATTGTGACGAAGGCCACCAACACCAGCGTTGGAACGTAAAAACTTGGTTGTTTGTCAATCACGCCGTACTCTACACCATACACGACGCCAGCAGCAATGACGAGTGAAACCAACAATGCGGCCAGGATAAATTTTATCAAAACTACTGTTGGTTAATCGACCGATAGATCTGATACATCATTCCGCCAAATCCCAGAAATCCAAGTATGAGCATAAACACCGGAAATTGTAGTCCGAGCCAACCGTCGAGCTTGTGGCCCAGCCAGCCGAACACCCCAATCACAATGAGCAGTTGGAATGCAAGACTTGTGTATTTTAGATAACTGTTAGACTGACTTTGCCTCCTGGATGGTTCTTGAGATGGCTCCATTACTTTCGGTAAGTTTTATCTCCTTGACGGCCGCTCCCATGCGGCAACTTCCGTTGAATATTGCGCCGGGTTCCACAACCAATTTGCCCGCCACAATATCGCCGTGAATAACCGCGGTTGCTTTAAGAACAAGCAACTCAGAAATTTCAATTTTACCTTTTACTTCGCCTTCAATGTCGGCATTCTGAGAGGTGATGTTGCCGCTGACAAACGACGAAGGACCAAGCGCAACCTTCGACTTTGATTTTACATTGCCGGTGATCTTACCTTCAATTCTTATGTTTCCATAAGTCTCAACGTTGCCTTCAAGGAAAGTACCTTTGCCGATGGTGTTGCTCGAATTGCTGAGTTCTTCAGCCACGCGTTTTTCTTCTTTAGATGTAAACATACGGGGAAAGTTTAAAAAGTGACAAATTCTTCAGGGTTGATTGAGTTGCCGTTATACCATAATTCAAAATGAAGATGGGG
>DASPJN010000215.1:0-8702 GCA_035628595.1 Chryseosolibacter sp. | reverse complement strand
AAGTCCGTCAACACCACCAAGATCGATGAACACACCGAAGTTTGTCATGTTCTTGATAACACCTTCCAATACCTGGCCTTTCTCAAGGTTAGTAAGGATAGCTGCCTTCTGTTGCTCGAGATCTTTCTCGATGAGGACTTTGTGAGAAACAACTACGTTATCGTTCGTGTAGTTGATCTTCACGATCTTCACTTCAATTGTTTTATTAACATAGATATCGAAGTCGCGGATAGGCTTCACGTCGATCTGAGAACCTGGCAAGAAAGCTTCGATTCCAAATACGTCAACGATAAGACCACCTTTTGTTCTGCGTTTCACAAAACCTTCAACAACTTCATCTTTGTCAAGCGCCTTCTGCACATATTCCCAGCCTTTAACAAGCTTCGCTTTTCTGCGGCTAAGGATGAGCTGACCCATTGCATCTTCTCTCTCTTCAATGAAAAGATCGACAACATCACCGATTTTCAGGTTCTGCATGTCTTTGAATTCAGCCAATGGCACAAGACCGTCAGATTTAAATCCGATGTTCAGGATCACATCGCGGTCGTTGATACCTACTACAATACCAGATACAACTTCGCCAGTGTCGACAGTTGTTACAGTACCGGAGTACATCTTGTTCATTTCTTCACGCTTGTCTTTAGAGTAACCTTCTCCAAAGCCTTTGCTTTCAAACGCTTCCCAGTCGAACTGTCCTGGAACCTGTTGTGTGTAAAGTGACTTACGAAGTTCAGTTACCGGAATTGCTTCGGTAGTGATCTCTTCTTCTTCACGCTTACGTCTTTTTGCTGCTTCGATCGGATCTTCATCATCAGCATCTGCGGCTTTCGATCCTTTCGATTTGCTTGTTGGTGCAGCACCTGCTGGTCCTGCTGGCTTTTTTGGACCTCTTGAAGAAGGTCCTGATGTTGCTTTTGCCATAAATAAATTAGCGCCCTGATACATGCAGAAAACGGGCAACTTCCTGCAAATTTGGTTAAATAATGGCCTTTTCACCCGAAAAGACCCCTGTTCGTTAGAGCAGGGCTGCAAAGGTACAAAGAAATTTGATTTTGGGGAAGTTGGGTTTGAAAGGGATTATGGCGCCCCCCGATATCCCAAATGCGCACGGCTTTACCCTTATCGGGGCCGGGCTTTCGCTGCAAGTCCGGCCGTGCACAAGCCGACCCGCTTCGGGCTTTCCGCATCAATCCCTGACGCAGGGCGAGCTCGGACCGGGCGTTTGGTGTATCTGGATCTGGGTATTTGTATTGCCGGATGCAAGCCAAGGTGGAAATTGCTAGATTAGGACTGTATTTTGCAAAGGACTATCCATAAATATGAAAAAAGCACTGTTTGTACCGCTTTCAAATAAGGAAGACACTGCCGTTGAACGCGACATGCAGTTATCCCCCCAGCAGCGTGTCGACCGGATGTTTGAACTCATTGACGTGCTTATCAATCTTCAGAAAGAATATATCCTGCCGCACAAAGAAAATTGTATCACACTGAAACGAACGCGTGGAACATTACCGGAATGATTTAGATGCTTCACAGCAACACTGTTCAGAACGAAACTGCTTTAAAACGTAAGATTTAACCAATTAGACAATCGTAAAATCCAAATCAGAAAGGGCAGAATGATCCAGCCCTTCTGATTGGCATGCTTTAACAAGCATCATTTTAAGGAATGTCGTCGAAATTAAGTGTACCGACTGCATAATTGATCAAAAGATCCTGGAACATAAGCGTATAACGCGCGCTTTCAAAATCCGATTGGGCGCGGGTCAATATTTGATTTGACTGGGTTAATGCAACAATGTCGGATATCCCGAGTGCGTATCGTTCCTTTTCCAAGGCATTAGAAGTTTCTGCTGCCTCAAGCTGGGAAGATGCAGCCTCAAAAGCAGCTTTAGCATCCTGCAGATTCTGATGAGCGAGCATGACCTCGCTTTTGACAATTATTTCAGTGTTCTCCTTCTGCAGCTTTGAATTTTCATATGCCATCTTGCTCCTGATTATATTCGAACGATTTTGAAACGCATTATATATCGGAATACGGAAAGAAACACCGTAAGTTAACTGCGTATTGTCTTCTGTAAACTGATCTTTGAATCCTCTGTTCGATGGATACTGCTCCGGTGTCATATTTTCCGTGCGATACACATAATTATACGCTGAGCCATAGCTTGCAAACAAACTCAAGTTCGGAAAATAAGCACTTTTGCTTGCCGAGAAAGTATACTGAGCCGATTTCTCAAGTTCCTCAGCACGCTTTAAATCGCTTCGTCTTTCTCCCGCTGTAGCATAAAGGTCATTGATGTTTATTTCCATTTTGTCAAACGTCCAATCGGGCTCCTGGAGATCAAAGGGTAAAGTTGGATCCAGCTGAAGCGTTTGTGCTAGTATAGCTTTATCATTTCTGAGGGTGTTCTTTGCCCGAACCAACAAAAGCTCAGCATTCTTGAGCTGAAATTCCTGATTCTTTAAGTCCACCTCAGCCCGAGTCCCGGCATTCACAAACTCCTTAATTTGATTATACTGCTGTAGCTGAGTTTCAACGTTTCTTTCATTTATGAAAACCAATCGCTGATCAAGCAACACAGTTAGAAATTGCCTGCTGACGTCGCGAATTACATCCTGGCTGCTCCTTTGCACAAAATGCAATTGTGCCTCATAAGCACTGGATGATGCCCTGTAAGAATTCAATACATTCAATCCTTGAAATAAGGGCATGTTTGCATCAATCGAAGTATTTACAAAATCAAGAACACCATTTATGACGCGTCCTTGTTGCTGGTTAAACGAATTACCATCGTTTCTGCCTGCATTTCCATTGACATTTACACTTGGCCCGAAACTCAGCAGTCCTGCAGATTTAGTAACCTTAGTGGCGGTTAACTGATTCTTTTGCTGGTTTAAATTCAGATTATTATCCAATCCGATTTTCACGGCATCTTTAAAAGTTAAGATTGTGCTATTTGGTTTTTCCTGCGCTACCACTGTGGACGCTAGGAACCACAATCCTATTAATACTGTCTTTTTCATATTGAAACTCTTTCTAAAACCTTGGTATCCTCAACAACAGCGCCGTCGGCAACACGCACGATGCGCTTGCCATAACGTGCATTTTCTTCCGAGTGGGTAACCTGGATGATGGTGATCCCTTCATCATTTAACTTTTGAAAGATCTCCATGATCTGCTTGCCCTGATCGGAATGCAGATTCCCGGTAGGCTCATCGGCAAGAAGTAATTTTGGCTGTCCTACGATCGCACGGGCAATACCAACAAGCTGCTGCTGACCGCCGCTCAATTGTTCCGGGAACAAATCTTTCTTCGCAACCATGTTGAAACGATCCAGCATCTCGGCAACCATACTTTTACGCTGACTCCCGCTTACACCCTTATATAACAGCGGCGTTTCGATGTTTTCATAGACAGTCAGCTCGTCGATCAGATGGTACGCCTGAAAAATGAACCCGATGTAGTTCTTATGCATATCTGATTTCTGCTTTTCCTTCAGCTTGTGAACGGGCTGATCGAAGAAAAAATATTCGCCCGCAGACGGTTCGTCCAGCATGCCAATGATGTTCATCAACGTTGATTTGCCGGCACCGCTGGGCCCCATAATGGTCAAAAATTCTCCTTGTTCAACATCAAGGTTTACTCCTTTAAGAATGAAGGTCCGCTGGAATCTGGAATCGATGTATTTATCGATATCTCGTAGTTTTATCATGTGCGACTGTTAAAGTAATCCGCCGGTTTTCCGAACGGTATCGGCCCAAAAGCCAATAATGGTGCCAAGCGGATTCCCAGCCAAAAAGCCGCGTAGAAAGTGATTCTGTGGCTATCTTGTCGTTCGCTTATGAAAAGTAGTGTCCGGAAACGGATATTCCGTTCGTCACATTTTTGTCGGTTTCAGCTGCGGCATCATTACCTTGAAATCACGAACCAATGGAATCGACACCCTCCTACCGCAAAATAATTCAACTGAATGACCAGTTTGCAAAAACGTCTTTACGACGCAGGTTTTCAAACGAGGTTTATATATCGAAGACAAAAGTTATTGAAACATCGTACTTGTCACCATACTCTATTAAGTATGTTCACGAGGGTTCAGATCACTACAAAATTGGTGGGCAGTCGCGGAAGCTGACGCAGCAGTCGGTGCTCGTCACAAATGCTGGCACCGACATTGAACTCATCGGCGATTCGAAAAAAAGTAAGGTGAACTTTAACCTTGGAATGTCCATCTTCGTCGATGAGCACGTTGTATCAGAAGTTAGCAGCACACTTACGCTTTCATCTCGGGATATAGTCGAACATGCTGAATCGATGATAAGGCCGACCTTTTACGACAACGTAGTTCACCATGATCAACAGTTTACCAGATTCGTCAGCTCGCTCTACGACTATTTCAGCCAGTATCCTGACACGTATCTGTCCGACAACTGGTACTATCTCATCGCAGAACAATTATTGTTTTTTCACGATCGCTCCTTACGTCAACTGGCTTCATTGTCGCAAAAGAAGCTTACGACAAAGAACGAAATCTTAAAACGAACCTACTTCGCCGATGAATATTTACGAGACCTCGGTGCAGATACCTTTTCACTTAATGAAGTGGCGCGCGTAGCGGGACTTTCCAAATATTTTTTGATCCGAAGTTTTCGCGAAATATTTAAGGTAACGCCACATCAGCGTTACTTGCAATACAAGACACGACTGGCCTCGCATTTACTCAGGAAACATTGTCCGACCGAAGTTGCCCTGCTACTGCATTATCCAAGCGTGCAATCGTTTAGCAGGCAATACCGCCAAATAACAGGAATAACGCCGAGCAAAGCGAATTTGAAAAAATGAGCAATATCTGATAACACTTTGCGTAGCATTGAGCGCTTGCTTTGCATACCAACAATGATCAGATGAACAAACTAATTCGACCTATGCACTTGTCATTACTTCTATTTTCAGCATTTATCGGCTGCAATGATGATGATCAGACTCCAGCGCGAACATGGCAACATAAAACCGGAATTACCGCAAAGCCGTCTTTTGGCATTGAAGCATTTGATAATATTCTGATCATTGTGGGCGATCAAGGGCTTATCAAACGCTCCGAAGATTCAGGTGCAAACTGGACTACGCCAGAAAGTCCGGCTGCTCAGCGACTCAATAGTTCGAAATTCGTCGACGGCATGAACGGGTGGATCTGCGGAAGCAATGGCACCATGTTGATGACACAGGACGGCGGCACAACGTGGCAACTGCAACCGACGCCAACAACAAGTCACCTGAATGACGTTGATTTTATCACTGCGACTGAAGGCTGGGCGTGCGGCTTTAACGGCACAATCCTTCACACGGTTAATGGCGGAGCAACATGGACGCAGCAAGTATCGAACACAAACAAATATATCAGCTCGCTCGATTTTAAGGGCATGAAAGGTGTTGCGTGCGGAAGCGGCGGCCTGATCTTGACAACAGAAAACTTGGGAGAAACCTGGACGGAGCGCAATTCGAATGTAAAATCGGATCTGCAGGAAATAGTAATCCTTAACGATTCCGAAGTAGTCGCTGTTGGAGGATCCGGAACAATTCTGAAAAGTACCAATGCAGGTCAGGACTGGAAAGTTGTTCAGCAGGAATTCTTAGAAAACTTTCTCACCATGATTTTCATAAACGAAAAAGAAGGATGGATCTCAGGTGAAAAAGGCGTTTTGCGGCACACGAGCGATGGTGGCGAAACATGGACGAAAGAGCCGTCCCTTCAGGCGATGTACATTAGCGGATTAACGGGGAACGATAAAAAAGTGTGGGCGGCGGGATCTTCAATTTTTGAATGCGCCTGCAACTAAAAGATAATCGGATACAGGATAACATCGACGCGCCGGTTCATCTGCATGCCGTTCCATGTACGGTTGGAGTACACAGGATTGTCGAGCCCCCAATTCTTTATCGATATTTTAAATTCAGGAATAGCACGCTGTATCAGTAATTCGCGCACAGCAACGCTTCTCATTTCCGACAACCATTCATTATACTGCTTTCCGCCAATAGGGTCAGTGTGACTGATCAATTGAATGTCATACTTATCGAGCAGATTAGGGATGGAGTCCAGCCAGTGATGCAGCGAGGTTACCTGATCCTCGGAGATGTAATAACTACCTCCACCGAAGTAAATACTTTTACGAATCTCTTCGACAGATTGGCCGCTAAGCGCAAAAGACACAGTCATCAAAATGATCAGCATGAGCGAATGCATGATTGAATTTAGCAAAGAATCAGCTATCAAACATGCCACTCGTGTAATTAAGAAGTCATTAACATATAAATGAACGATGATAATTGAAGGGACTGGACTTAAGTTTTGCCTTCGTGATCGAAGCTATCGATTGCAGCGCCTGCCTTACGGAAATTGTAATCCGACCAAACAGCACGGATCAAGCCGTGACTGTATTTTCTGCCAAGCTGATGATACAATTCCGAAAAAGTAGCCTGATTGGAACGAAGTTCAATCGCGGCGACAACCTCGAGGATCGATTCTTCATCCATCAGAGCTGAAAGATCCACCGCATGAAGCTCAACAGCTTTCGCCAAGTGTCCTTCAATTGTTGAAATTGCCAGCTCCCGTTCTTTCGCTATGGCTGCAACGGGCATTCCACCCTTGAACATATCAAGTGTGATATCGTACGTGCTGCGCTCATCGCCATCCTTTTTCTTTTTGCCTCTTTTCTTTTTTGCCGGCTTAGGCTCCTGTGCCGATACCTCAGTGCGAATTTCATCGATGACTGACTGGCGCTTCGCGGCGAGCTCAGACGTATCAAAAGATTCAGGCGTCAGTTCATTTCCGGTAAGAACTGTCTCTACAATAGACAACGCCTTCTCAATCTCTTTGATCTTCTTCATGAAAGAAACATCAAGCTCACCCAATTGATTGAGGTATGTTTTAGCGCGCTTGACTTTTTTGATTTCCTCCTGGTGTCGAAGGAGATGGCGCAGCTTTTCAAACAAAACGCGCTTATAGTAATCACTCCCTTTCGTGATTCGTTCCCGCAGTAACTGCTTGTCGTTATGAAAGAGAGCGTTTAGCTGCCTGCGAAATTTTTGGGTATTCTCGCGCTCATCCTCCACCTGCGTGCAAATCGCATTTAACAGCTCAACGTGTTCTTTATGAACACCCTCCTTGTTATCACGGATCACGTAGCGTAACTCTCGTACAATTCCAGTGAAATCGAAAGTCGAATCAAGCAAGTGCTGCACGTACTCCAACTGGCCCTTGCTGATCTGTTCTTCAAGCTGACTCGGATGATTTCTTTCCGAAACAAAACCTGCGACATTTTTATCCGTACTGATGGATGACGGCCTGACTTTCGTTCTGAGAATTAAACCGTTTAATGACGTAAGTCGCGAAAGCGCAACGTAAACCTGCCCATCTGCAAAAGCTTCGCCGACATCAATGATGGCTTTTTCAAATGTCAGCCCCTGACTTTTGTGAACTGTGATCGCCCATGCAAGCTTAACGGGATATTGCTCAAATGTGCCAACCACGTCCTCGCTCATATCCTGACTCTCGTCCAGCGAATATTTCTTATTTTCCCAGCGGTGCTTCTTCAACTTATAGCGTTCATGACTACCGGCCATTTCAACCCAGATATCCGATCCGTTGATTTCGGCTACCGTGGCAAGTTTACCATTGTAATACTGACCTTCCGGATCGTTGCGCACAAACATAACCTGTGTTCCGGTTTTCAATTCGATGTTTGGTGAAACCGGATACATGCCTTCCGGAAACTCACCTTCAACATCCGCTGAAAAGAAATGCGACTTAGATGACAGCTGTCGTAGCGCGCGAAGATTCAGATCATCTGCTTTGTAATTATGCGTCGTTAGCGTGATCACTTCATCAATCTTCGAAATCTCGTCTTCCGACTTGTAGTGTCTGTTAAGCAGTTCGATATCGGCGTCTGTTACTGTGTTGTTCCGAAGATTATTTAGTAACGTAATAAAACCATCATCCTGCTGACGGAATATTTTATCGAGCTCAATAAAAATCAATTTCGATTGTTGGAGCGCGCGTGCTTCATAAAACCACGGTGAATTATAATACTCACCGAGAAGCGATTCTTCATCCCGCTTGACAACTGGCGGCAACTGATACAAATCACCAATGAATAATACCTGAACGCCACCGAAGCTTTCGTGAAAATTTCCGCGTAATGATCGCATACGATAATCGATCGCGTCAAGCAGATCGGCACGAAGCATACTTACTTCGTCGATCACAAGCAGGTCGATTGATCGCAGCACTTGCTTACGAATGCTATTCAGCGGATGCTTTCGCGCAAGAATGCTTTGCGTGTAAACGAACTGAGACGATGAAGAGCTATTGAAGGATGAATTTTCACCTGGCAGAAACGTACCAGGTGGTAACAGGAATTGAGAGTGTATGGTTACGCCGCCAGCATTCAACGCCGCGATGCCCGTTGGAGCAACAACGATGTAGCTTTTGTGCGTAAATGATTTTAGATTTTTAAGAAAAGTAGTCTTGCCCGTCCCTGCCTTACCAGTGAGAAAGAGATGGTTCTTAGTTGTATTGATGAATCTTTTGGCAACAGCCTGAAAGCCTTCCATGACGCAAAGTAATAATTTTGAAAGAAAATATAAATGTCTTTATCTGAGGAATGACAAACCAAATCATGCACCTCAAATATTTCTTTAT
>DASPJN010000214.1:0-8540 GCA_035628595.1 Chryseosolibacter sp. | reverse complement strand
CCAGCAACTGATGCTATCACAGATCAGGATCACGTGCCTGCCAACCGGTTTTCGGAAAAGAAGATTGTAAAACGTGGCTACCGAGTCGAGTTCGGCAGGACTCATCTTCATGTAATCTGCAACATCCTGTAAACTTTCGTCGGATATCCATCTGCGGTGTTCCTGCACGATCTTCAATGCTTCAATACCGGCAGCTTTCCTCACCGGAACTTCGCTGATGGCTTTGTCAATCTCTGCTTTCTCCTTTGGTGACAGCATATTTTTTGAAATTTTATCGGTCAATATCTGCGAGCACATAATCCATCCCGCCAAGGATACTAAGCAAGTCTGCAACAGTATATCCTTTGCTGATGTACGAGATCATTTGCATGTGCGGAAACGATGGTGTCCTTATCCGCATCCGGTAAGCTGATGTATTTCCATCGCTGATTGCATAGTAACTGTTCGCGCCTTTTGTCGCTTCAATACAACTCATCGCTTCACCCGACGGAATCACTGGCCCCCAGCTAACATTAAGGAAATGTGTGATGAGTGTTTCAATGTCTTGCAACGTGTTTTTCTTTACGGGAGGTGTTGCCAATGGACTCGCCGATTTATACGGGCCCTCTGGCATATTCTTCATACACTGCTCGATGATGCGAAGACTCTGACGCATCTCTTCGACACGAACCAGCGCGCGATCATAGCAGTCGCCGTTATGCGCAATCGGAATTTCGAAATCAAAATTTTCGTAACCTGAGTACGGTTGTTTTTTTCTAAAATCCCATTCAAAACCGCACGCCCGTAATCCCGCGCCGGTGACGCCCCATTCGATCGCCTCGTCAAGTGTATAGATCCCAATACCGACTGTTCTTGCCTTGAACAGCGCATTTTTCATGACGAGGTTGTCGTATTCTTTAAGACGTTTAGGGAAATAATCGATGAACTTTTTGACGAGCGTCTCCCATCCTTTCGGAAGATCCTGAGCAACGCCGCCGATCCGGAACCAGTTGGGATGCATACGGCCACCGCACACAGCTTCCACTACATCGAATACGCGCTCGCGATCTGTGAACATGTAAAAGACTGGAGAAAGCTGACCCACATCCTGCGCGAATGTTCCATACCACACGAGGTGACTCGCGATCCGGAAAAACTCGCACATCATCACTCGAATTACTTTCGCTCGTTCAGGTACTTCAATGCCTGCCAGCTTTTCAACTGCGAGTAGGTAAGCGAGGTTGTTGTTTACGCCACCGAGATAATCAACGCGGTCGGTGTAAGGGATGTATGTGTGCCATGACTGACGTTCAGCCATCTTCTCGGCACCTCTGTGATGAAAGCCAATGTCTGGTACTGCATCCACAATATCCTCTCCGTCGAGTTGAAGAATGATTCGCAGCACGCCGTGCGTTCCGGGATGTTGCGGACCGATATTCAGGAACATGAAATCAGAATCTTCACTTGATTGCTTCAATCCCCAGTCTTCGGGTTTGAACTGCAGGGCGGATTGTTCTAGGTCAACTTTTTCGTCGAACAACCGGAAGGGACCCATCTCTGTTGCGCGCGCGGGGTGTTCTTTTCTTAACGGATGGCCGCTCCAGCTTTGCGGCATCAGGATCCGCTTGAGGTTTGGATGCCCCTCGAATTTGATCCCAAACATGTCGAAGACTTCGCGTTCGTACCAGTTGGCATTAGCCCAGAGGCTGGTGATGCTGGGCGCAGTTGCATAATCTTCCTTCAGCGACAGCTTGATACGTATGAAACTGTTTCGTTCAAATGAAAAAAGGTGATAAACAAGTGTAAAGAAATATGCGGAGTGGCCATTGTTGCGCTGGCGGGTTCTCTCATCAATGGCGGTGAGGTCGTATAAAAGTGGAAAGGGCTGTTCTATTTCTCTTTTGAGATAATAGAGTACCTCTTTCAATTTATCTAACGGGAGCCAGAGGGTGAGTATCTCATCCCTGGTTTGCTGTTCGGTGAATTTCAAGTCACCAAACTTCAACCTGAGTTGGTCCGTCAGACGGGTGTTTGCTTCCATACAATGCTGAACAAGGTTCAGAGGAGAATCATTAATCAGTTCAGGGCAATCAATCGCTCATTTCATTCTTTTAGTTTGTCCTTACTTTTACTTTGCTACTTATTCGCCGGGGAATAAGACCTTATATTTCATCCGGTGAGCGGAATGTTGTCATCGCTTTCCGGGTTTCGTATCTTCTTTCTTTGACAGCAATTTTTTCGGGTCTGATCACGCCCTGGTCACCAACCACCCAGCTCAACGGTCTTCGTTCTTTTCCGACAGACTCAGCCAGTAAGGTTAGTCCTTCCATGAATGCATCCGGTCGTGGCGGGCAACCCGGCACGTAAACATCGACTGGAAGGAATTTATCGACGCCCTGTACGACACTATATATATCGTACATCCCGCCGGAGTTCGCGCATGATCCCATCGAGATCACCCATCGCGGTTCCATCATTTGTTCGTGAAGCCTTTTGATTATCGGCGCCATTTTAATGAACACAGTTCCGGCAATGATCATCACATCGGCTTCACGCGGTGTTCCGCGAATAACTTCTGCGCCGAACCTGGCCACGTCGTACTTTGGCGTCATGCTCGTGGCCATCTCGACGAAACAGCAGGATAAACCAAAATGAAAGGGCCACATTGAATTTTTGCGGCCCCAAGCTAAAAGATCCTGAATAGTGGTGAAAACAATGCTTTGTTTCACAGTCTCCTCCATAGAGGAGGTGCCCCTCACACTGCTTACTGGCTCCGATGTTTTACTTAACCACCAATTCATTTTTAGAAGTTTAAGGTTTCAAGTTTCAGGTTGTCGGCCTGAGCGCGCGCTAGTTTGACTAAAACGCGCCGCCAAAAGCCAATAGCTAACAGCTAATGTTTAAAGTTTCAAGTTCAAAGTTTCAGGTTTGCCGGCCTGAACGTATTTCTATTTTACTAAAACGAATTGCAAAAGCTAATCGCTAAGGGCCAATAGCCGACACTCAATGTTTAAAGTTCAAAGTCTAAAGTTGCCGCACCGACCAGTCGTCAGTTGTATTACTGCTTTCTTTCTGATACAAGCTTTTTATATGCCTTTAGTATTTTCTTTCCGTCAGGTCCGAAGTCGAGAGCCCCATTTCGCCACTCATACAACAGCACAACCACGAGCAGGATGATAAAGATGAGCACGCCTGCGTAACCGTACCATCCTAGTTCTTCAAAAGCAATTGCCCACGATACAATGAAGATCGTTTCAACATCGAAGATCACGAACAACATAGCAATAAGATAGAACTGCGACGAAAAACGGATACGTGCAGAGCCGGTGCTTAGAATTCCTCCTTCATACGGTTCATCCGTTGCACGTTCCTTGTGTCGTTGGCCGAGCAAGTAGGAAACGCCGAGCATGGCAAGCACAAGGCTTAGCACAATTGCTCCGTAGAGTAAAAGGGGCCAAAGAGGTACGTCGTGTTCGAGAGAAGAGTTCAAAACGCATCCGCCTCCGGCAGATGATCTTAAAACCTACTTTACAAACTACTCGCTAATCAAACTCTTTACAGAGTTTCGGAGTGGTGTCCGGTAATGTAATGCTCGAGGTCTTCGATAATGTACTTCTGTTCCTCGATAATATACTTTACGACATCACCAATTGAAATCATTCCCACGAGATTGCCATCCTGAAGGGCAGGTAAATAACGGATGAACTGGGTGGTCATGATCTTCATACAATCATCAATGCTATCATCTGGTGTAACCGTCACAGGATTCTCAGTCATGATTTCCTGGATCGTAGTTTCCTTAGAGGCTTTTCCTTTCAGAATTACCTTTCGGGCATAATCGCGCTCTGTAAAGATGCCGACAAACTTACCCTGAGTGCTTACAAGAAGGGCCCCAATGTTTTTTTGAACCATCAGTTCCAAAGCTTCATAGACTGTCATGGTCGGCTCTACAGAGAAAACCGAGTTTCCCTTCGTGCGAAGAATTTCTCTAACCTTTCCCATAGGCCTTGTGTTTTTTGTGATCAAATGAAGATAGCACCAGAAAAAAGCAAAATCAAGCGTTTTGTGACATTCACGTCGATTCAGTCGATAAATGGCACTCACGTTTCAACACGCATTTCGCCGAAAACACGTTATCTTATCTGAAAAGAAGGTTTTCGACTCAAAAGGGTATTAAGCTGCTGTATCAGTTTTTTGATTGAATTTCCATTTTTAGGTTTCCGATTCAGACTGGAATAACCTTCCGACGCTGAGATTTAATATGCAGGGCATCTGTTGTTAAAATTATTTGCCCTGTCGGAAGTTTAAGAAATTGAACCTGAGTGTTGGTTAAAAAATCAAAAAATCATGGACAGAGAAGCGTCCATGATTTTTATTGCTAATGATTTTTATCTGCTAGAATTTTGCCCCGACCTTCATCGAAATGGTATTGACCGTGGCATGATTGTATTCAAAAGCCAGACTGGCCATTGCGATTTTTGCGACAACACCTGCGCTTGTCTGCACCCCGAAGATCCGTTCATCCTTTAAGCTTACAACATCTGATTTCTCTTTCGACGCAGACATATAAGATGACAATAGAACGTATGGCGAAAGTACCAACCACTTGTCATGTAATACTAAGGCTTTGCTCAGCACCAGGTCTGCCGTGTATACCGTCAGCTTCACATCTTCGGGGCCATACATACTGACGAAACTTCCGCGTGCTGAGGTACTGAAGTTCTTTTCATTGTTATCGATCAGGTTATACTGTGCCTGCGCACCGTAGAAACCGTAGTTGGCGCCCGGACTTTTGGTTACGTATACAGCCAGATCAAGTTTTTCCGTAATACCCATCCGGCTGGTGAGTCCCATGATCGGTAACCTTGGCCCGCCGACCAGCCAGTGTGAAGAGTCAGGGTGAACGAACGTATCGTTCCAGGCATCTTTGCTCTCGTCAATTGCCGTCGACCATTGCAGTATTGATATTTCAAAATTGTGAACGCCATTGGGTTTTGCATCCGTGAGGGGGCGAAACGATACAACAAGCCCGGCCTCTTTTGTGAATTCACGCCACGATCCCTGTGTCAGGCCAGGGTCAAGTTGAAATGAACACTCGCGCCACCGCGGATTGACATGGAGTTTTGGACCGACATCATCGCCGGGTTGAGGATGCCCGTGCCCTCCATGGAGAATGGCGTCTTGGGCGAACGATACAACATTGATTGAGAAAAGGACGACTAGCGTACTAAGAAGTTTCGTTGTTTTCATAATAAAATTTTATTGAACCATCGGCCATTAAGGGCCGTTTCCATGGATTGCCTTAACGGCAGGCGCGACGTTGAGATCGTGGAAAATGCTGGAAAAATGGATTTGCGTGAAGGCTGATACCTACTTTTCGGTGATGAGGAAGTCTTTTACGTACTCGGAGGGCAACTGTCCGGTAATCTTTTTAAAATAACGGTTGAACGAAGACTTCGAATTGAAACCGGACTGCTGAGCCAGCGCGAACAAGGTGATCTTCCGACTTTCAGGCTGGCGGACGTTTTCCATAAACTCCTGGATTCTCAGGCTGTTCACGTAATCATAAAAGTTTTTGCCTTCTCTCTCATTGATCACCTGCGAGATGTGGTTGGCCGGAATGTTCAAATGGTCAGCAAGATCTGTTAACGAGAATTCACTGTTTCGATATAATTTTTTTGCAGCCATCAACGAAATCAACTGGTGATGCAGTGTTTCAGCCCTTGCCTCTGTCAGACCTGATTTCTGGTACTTCGGGGTTTCGAATGCGGTAGGCTCAGGCTGGTCGTCCTTGCTGACGGTTGTTTTTTCATCGATGGTTTCGGCGATTGAAAGATGGTTGTTGAAAATCACACCCTGTCGAATGCCGAAGAAACCAACGAAGAAGGTGAAAACAACCGTAGCACTGAATATCCAGTCGTCATTACCGATAAGTACAAGAATCCATATCAGCGAGAGGCCGATGATGAGGTTGCGCAGCCAGCCAAGATTGATCTTATTCACCGAAGAAAATTCTTCGACAATCGCACGATGATGTTGACGCAGGGTGTAGAGCGAGAGTAGAATGTAAACTATTCCCGACACAGGAATGCTGATGGCCCTGAAGAAAAGAAACGCTTCGTAGCCAATACCACCGTTCTCATAGACAAATATTTTTTCCGATGCCGGACGTGAGATGAAAGACACCAGATAAACATAGCATGCAAAGGGTAGGAGCAGATGTATCAGCATATGGCGGGTTCTCACGTGCCGGCCAGTTAATGCACGTGTGTATAAGAAAAGAAACGGTCCATGCACAAGTGGAAGAGGCAAGTCTATGCCCCACATGTGCGGATAAATCGCCGAGCGAATAAACGTGACCATGAGCAAGTGAAGCGCGATGAAAACGAGCCAGCCGGCCAGGATCCAATCCGCGCGGCTTTTGTTTCGCTTTGCCAGTAACAATAGGTCGAGAAAAACGGCGAGTCCAACGCCCGCAAGATAAAACATGACTGAAGTTACGATTCGGCCGCGAAATTTTTATAGGGTGGATTAAATCAGGCGTAACAAGAAAACTGGCTGACACCCCGACGTAACGCACATGCAGCACCCCGGAATCATCACCTTTAATTCAGAGGCGCCATGCATGCGGTACAATCCCTACTAACCTTTAGATTTGGATACTTATTTTTCCACCATGATGTCTTCTAATTCAGCAGTAGCAGTTTCAGGACTGATTATGGTTGATAACTTGTGAACAGCGTTGATAGGGAAGCCGCCTTTCTTTGCGTGTTCCCGTAAGATCTCTTCACTTTCGGCCTTGTAAACGCAGAAGATCTTGTTGTCAGTTACGTAGCTGTGTAGCCACTGAATGTCTGGCCCGAGCTCTTTCAAAACGGTACACGATGTTTTTGAAATACCCTGCAGGTCGGCTGCCTGTAAATTGCCAGCATCCGGAATTTCCCTTTCGATGACATAAGTGTTCATTGTTTTTTTGATTTGATTTTTTTTTGCACCATCATTTTTATTCTGACAAAATACGGTGGTCGACAGCATCAGGATTAATAGTAACACGAAGAAACTCTTTGTTGTTTTCATAACGTTTTGTTTGTTGATGAAACAAAATTAGGATAGAAGCGCCGCGTCAGTTAACACAAACGATTCAATGATTGGCACAAATCGACCGACTAGATTCGGGTTCTCAAATAGACGAGTGGTTGCAGCCCGAATCTTTTCTGAAAACATTTTGTGAAGTAGGAAGGGCTGCTGAAGCCCGTGTCAAAGGTGGTCTGGGTGATATTGCGTTCTTCTTTCCGAAGGAACTCGAGGGATTTTAACAGTCGGTATTCACGGAGCATGTTGTTGGGAGACAGGCCTGTAAGTAAAACACATTTCCTGTATAGCTGCGATTTACTGACAGACATTGCATCGCAGAAATCAAGAACATCGAATTGCGGGTTTTGCCAGTTTATGATGAGTGTGGCTGATAGTTTTTCAAAAAAGGCGTTTTCCACAGGGCCAAGGCTGATCGCGTTACTTTTTTCTACAGTCAGACTCCATTCATTGTCCTTAAATAAGTCCCTTACCGCGGACGAGACGATAATTCTTCCATCATTGTGAAAGCAGGAAAGACATTTGGCTAATCTAATGACTGACCCAAAGATCTCTTCATCATTTGAAATTGGAACACCGGCATGAAGCGCAAGCGATAACGCAATTGATCTGGCGCTGGGTGTCAGCCGTTTTTGTATGGTTAATGCACAGTCAAGTGCTTGCCGGTGCGAAGTAAACGAAAGAGTGTTTCCGTCATCTTTTCCAAACACCTCTGTTCCACCAAAGCGCCTGCATTGCTCCTTTACAACGGTCTCGCAGAGGAGTAAAAGCTCCTGTGCCCTGACTTTGCCCAACTGGTGATACAATACCCGCGAATCTGCTGTTTTAATCAAAACGATCGTACGAAATGCGGCGTCGCTGAAGATCTTGAGTTTCGTATCCGGAAAACCATTGACGGTTTCTGGATCCTGGATCCTACCAAGGAACGCTTTTACAACATCTGCATTTACTGCGATTATCTCATTTGGAATAAGGCCGTGTGCCTGTCGATGCATGGCGATGACGGCGTCTTTATCCGGCGCTTCGATCAGGCAGAAGACACATCCCTTGTCTTCGTCAAGCCAATACGTCATTGCCTTGCAATAATATGAATCCTGAACCTTAACGTCCGAAAGGTGAGCTTCTGCAACCTGCTGGGCGGTAACCCCAGGAGCAATATGTAAGTCCATGAAGATGGGCATCTTTCAAAGTCGCAATTAAATTTACCGAATTCTCGGGAATTGTAAATTCAGTTCAGCCAATGATACAATTGGTTCAACAAAAGCCGTCGTGCCCGCTTTCATTTAAAGCCGCACATTAGTTTCCGTTGCTATGTTGATAGCCTAGGCTTTGGGAGTATAACATGAAACGTTGCGCCATAGCCGAGTGCTGATTCGGCATAGATAATACCTCCATGATTCTCACAGATCTTTTTACACATCGCGAGCCCTATCCCTGTTCCCAGGTATTCGTTTTTAGAATGCAGCCTT
>DASPJN010000213.1:0-18546 GCA_035628595.1 Chryseosolibacter sp. | reverse complement strand
ATATTATTCAGTACCTTGCCGTTTCGTATAACGGAAGCTGAGGTTTCATCGCATGAAGACTCAATGGCAAGGATGACGGGTTGCATGTGAGAACAAATGAACTTGCAAGTTAGAAATAGAATTCGAAAAGTTTTAGCATATGGTTTTACGGGAATCGCGTTTCTCGTGATATCAGCGTTTCTTGCGCTTCAAATACCGGCCGTCCAGGAATATTTCATTAAACGATATTTAAGCCAGTTCTCCTCAATTGTAGGTTTCAACACAACCATCGAAAGCTTTCAGCTCTTGTGGTTCGACCGTCTGGAATTGACCGGGGTCAGGATCTTTGATCCGGAAAATAACAAAATGATCGCAGCCGAAAGCATTCGCGTGAATTTTGAATTGTCCCAATTGGTCGAAGAGCGCGATATCAACATCGACGGGATTCACATTGACGAGGCTGCCGTACTGGTAACTAAAATAAACGAAACCGATACAAGCCGGAATCTCAATATCAACGTCTTCGTCGACAGGATAAATGAGCGGTTCGGTGGAAGTGGATCCGGTAAACCACCCATCGTCAATATCGGTGAAGCGTTCCTGGAAAATAGCGCGTTCGCTTACATCAACCAGGATGCGGATTCAATCAAAAAAGGATTTAACTACAACCAGTTTCTTGTCAGGATTGATGAAGCACAGCTCCACAACTTTCTGATCCTCGGCGACACCACGCAGTTCAATGTGAATACACTTGTTGCACATGACGAGCAAACTAAATTTCCGATTAAACATCTCTCGACTTTCTTCAGGCTGAGTCAGCAGTCGATGGAGTTTTCGGGCCTCGATCTGCAGGCTGGCGAAAGCACCATCTCCGACAGTATTCTTTTCACATTTAATCGTCAGCGCGAATTGGATGATTTTATCGAAAAGGTGAACATCAATGCTACGTTCAGGAATACGTTCATTCAACCTGCCGATCTGGCACTGTTTGTACACGACGCCGCCATCCTGAAAAAACCAATTACTTTATCAGGAAAGATGAAAGGAAGAATAAACAACTTCCGCTTCAGGGATATGGAGGTGACAATGGGCAACACACTGCTTACAGGATCTATCGACATGGAAGGCCTTCCCGATATCGACGAAACATTCATTGTACTTCGACTTAAAAACTCCAATCTTGATTTCAATGACCTCTCATTCGCGCTAACGAATGATATCATCAAACGGCTTACCCCTATGGGCCACGTTATGCTTCATGGCGAATTTGTCGGTTATACCACCGACTTCGTTGCGAACGGCGACTTCTCCGGAGATCTGGGGCGCATAAGCTCGGACATCAACTTTAAAGTTAACGAGAAAGATTTCGATCGGTCTCAATACAGCGGAAAACTAACCCTTCATGATTTTAAACTTGGCGCATACCTGGGCGACACGGTTAACTTTCAAAAAGTAAATCTCAGTGGAAATGTCAAGGGCTCGGGGCTCACTGCGGGCACAGCGGACTTCGTTTTAAATGGCCGGGTCAACGCTATCGGTATACGCAATTATGCATATCGGAACATTACTACCAACGCGCGGTTTTCTTCACAGTTGTTTAACGGCTACGTAAAGATCAATGATCCTAATCTGCAACTCGAAGCGACAGGCACCGTTAACTTGCGGCAAAACCAACAGGCAATAAAAATTAAAGCAACGCTCGACACGGCGAAGCTGGAAAACCTCGGACTTACCAAAGACCACCTGGTACTGCATTCTAAACTTGATATCGATACAAAAGGGCTACATATTGACAGCCTCACCGGCGTTGCCGACCTGACCGACTTTTATGTTGAATATAAAGACAATGCTCTTAGTCTAAAGAACATTCACCTGCTGTCCTCCCGGTCGACGGAAACACGCAACATAGCAGTAACGACTAACCTTGTGAGTGCCGAGATGAACGGCAATTATCTGCTAAGCGATATTTCAAAAGACATACAGACACTGGTGCGGGAAATTGCGCTTAACATCCGAAACAATGAAGAGGAAATAAGAAGCTATTATCAGCAAAAAACTTATCGTCCTAAATCCTATTATTCTGATTTCAGAATAACGCTTCATGATGTATCGCCGATCTCTGCATTGTTCAACGAGCAGCTTAATGTTTCCAAAGAATCTGTGCTCGAAGGAAAATTTACAAGCGGATACACATCCATCCTGCAGGCATACACAATGATTGACTCGGCGAAGTATAACAATACATTATTCCTGAACACTTCTGTCGAATTAACCACCTCAAAAATTGCAGACAGCACCAGTGTTCTCGCCATGGCGTTCGTCCATTCGGATCGACAGACTTTCAGCCCGAAATTCAGCACAGAAAATCTTGTCGGTGAAGCGATCTGGAACAAGAACCACATCGATTTTCAACTTGACGGCGACCAGCAGGGGCAGCCAAACTACGTGCGCCTCGATGGAGCAATTGATTTCCGTCGCGACAGCACCCAAATAAAAATTCTACCCTCAACCTTGAAAGTTCTTGAGAAGATTTGGGACTTCGATCCGGAAAACGTTATTACCATAACACGCGACGACATCCGTGTCTCGCATCTTGCGATGAGAAACGACAACCAACTCATTCTGGCATCCGGTACACTTTCGCACGATCCCGCGAAAAGACTTAGCATACAGTTGAAAGATATCGACCTTTCGCAGATCAACGCAGTTATTGAAAACGAATTGAGTGGTACTGTCAACGCCATCGTTGACATCAGCAACTACTTCGTAAGCCCATATATTCAAAACACCCTTCGCGTAGATAGTCTTACTTTTGATAATTTCTTAATCGGGAATATTACAGGGCAAAATTTGTGGGACACAGTTCAGAATAGATTCGACATCAACCTGCTGGTCGAAAGAAATAAAGCAAAGATAGTTGATGTAGAAGGTTTCTATAATCCTTCAGATAAAGTGAGTCCGCTCGATCTGGGTGCGAGATTGCAAGACGCAAATCTTAAAATTATCGCGCCGTTTCTCGAGGAAGTTTTTGATGATGTCGGAGGAACCGCTACAGGCGACTTCAGAATCACAGGACAACTGGCGGAACCCCAAATCCGCGGAAAGGGTCACGTCCCTGATGGGTTGATTACGGTTGGATATCTGAAAACCACATACAACTTTGTTGGAAACGTGGGGCTTACACCCAACTCAATTTACTTCGAAGATATTGTGCTTACTGATTTGTTCTCAAATAAGGGCGCCCTTGAAGGAACCATTACGCACAGGAATTTTTACAAGATGGCGCTCAACATCAGCGCCACATTTAACGAAATGCAATTACTGAATACTACGGCGCGCGACAATAGCTTGTTCTATGGACAGGGCTATGCCACAGGTGATGTGAGTATATTCGGCCCTATTGCAAATCTCAAGATTACAGTTAATGCGCGGACTGACCGAAATACGCGTATCTCAATCCCAATCGGTACAACATCAGAGGTCGAGAAAAAAGAGTTTATCAAGTTTGTCAGCTTTACCGATTCCACCTTCCAAAAATCGCTGGAAGAACAAGTAAACAATACAGTCGACCTCACGGGGATAACAATGGATTTCAATCTCGCCGTTACGCCGGAGGCATATTGTGAAATTATTTTCGATATCAAAGCGGGTGATATTATTCGTGGGCGCGGGTTCGGTGATCTGCAGTTTCAACTGGATACGAAAGGTGACTTCAACATGTTTGGTCCGTTTGAATTCACCGAAGGATACTACAACTTCACACTGTACGATATCATCAACAAAGACTTTGAAATCAAAAAAGGAAGCCGTATCAATTGGTATGGCGATGCCTACCAGGGTATCCTCGACATCTCCGCGACGTATGATCAACTCGCATCGTTTCACCCTATCCTTACGGACCAGACGTTGATTGATCAACCGCAGCTTCGAAGGAAATACCCCGTCCAGGTATTACTCGATCTTGATGGACCAATGCTATCGCCACAAATAGATTTCGATGTGGTCGCGAATGACCTGCCGCAAAGCATTGTTGTGGAAAACGGGCCGCCCGTGAGGCTGGACTTCGAATTTCAGGCTTTCAAAAACAGGATCGATGAACAGGAATTGAAACGTCAGGTTTTCAGCTTGATCGTGCTTCGAAGGTTTTCGCCACCCGAATCATTCAATACCAGTGGATCGCTGGCCAATAGCGTAAGCGAGCTGCTTTCAAATCAGTTGAGTAACTGGATCTCGCAGGTAGATGAGAATCTTGAGATCGACATCGACATGAGCAGTTTCGATCAGGAAGCGTTCAATACATTCCAACTCCGGCTGTCATATACGTTTCTCAATGGAAGATTACGCGTCACCAGGGATGGTACCTTTTACGGAAACACAAATCAACCTGGAACGCTGCCTCAGCAACAAAACAGTATCTCGACTATCGCTGGTGACTGGACCGTCGATTATCTGCTGACCGGTGATGGCAAACTGCGCGTAAAGATGTTCAATCGAACGAATATTAACCCTGTTCTTAACAGCATCAACCAGAACCAGGTTACAACCGGTGTAAGTTTAACGCATGTACAAAGTTTCAACCAATTGAAAGATCTTTGGATATCTGCAAGAAAAAGGAAGAAACTACAACCGGAAGAAACAGAAGACGGTGCTCAGAATAATGACACCAATCAAAATGACACGAGCGAAAATAATTAGTCTTTTATTGAAGCGTGTCATTGCCTCGGTACTCTTCGTGTTAATCCTTTTCCCGGTGCTGGGACAGCCGAATGACTCATCTAAAAATATTGGGTACAACACGAGACTGAATACTTTCGTTATCGGAGGATCGGCTGCCTACGCAACCGGAATGATCGGGTTACATCAGTTGTGGTATAAAGATTCAAAACAACAACGATTTACAATTTTTAATGACAACGCCGAATGGAAGCAAGTCGATAAGCTCGGCCACGCTTTTTCATCTTTCTATATAGCATCAGGAACACAACGTGCCCTTTTGTGGGCAGGCGTTGATGAAAAGAAAGCGAACATTTATGGAGCATTAACAGGCTTTCTGACGTTGGTCCCGATAGAAATATTTGACTCCTACGCAGCTGATTATGGTGGTTCACCCGGCGACTTGCTTGCCGATGCTGCAGGTTCAATTCTGTTTTATTCGCAACAGGCACTTTGGAACGAAACAAGAATTTACCCCAGGTTTTCATACCGTCCCTCATCGTATGCAGGGCTACGTCCAAACATCCTTGGCGACGACAACATCAGCAGGATCTTCAAGGACTACAACGGACAGACCTATTGGCTGTCATTTGATATGGACAAGTTCGCGCGATTCCCGAAATGGGTCAATTTATCTGTGGGATATGGTGCCGATGCAATGGTATACGCGCGCGACCATGAAAATGCGCGGGCAGGTTTCAGTTCGTACCGACAGTTGTATTTAGCGCTCGATGTTGACCTTACAGCTTTCCGTTCACGGTCAAAAACCCTTAATACCCTCATTTACTTAGCAAACATGATAAGGCTCCCCGCTCCCACCATTGAATTTTCTGAAAGGGGCACGCGATTCCATGCGTTTTTCTTCTGAAACTTTTTTCTTCATCCTCAACGCCTTCACGGCGACTATTTGCTAACTTCCCTATCCCATTTAATCCTATACCTATGAACGTCATCACTACAATTAAGAAATACGCTGACCAGATCGGCGGCCAATGCACTGACTACGATCAATCGAGGTCTGTAATTGTTGTTCCATTAGACAGAAGCAGGTTTCAGACCGTACTTGCACAAACACAAAAGAGCCCGGTTTCAGGAAGAGATCAGGCGATCTTTACATCCAAAGTTTGTGAATTCCGCGCCGAGCTCGATCTGAAATCGTTGCTCGAGCAGAATGCCAATTTTGATTACAGTAAATTTGTGCTCGAAGACGGTTTCATTAAGGTCGAAGCATCATGCCTGGCCTCTTCTACATCAGAGGAACAGGTACATGAAATGATTCAGGAGGTAGCGCAACTAGCCGATCATTTCGAGTATAAACTGACTGGCCTCGATATTCATTAATTGCCCGCAGAACAATTCGTGGCAATTAATTGTATAGCATAAAGCAAGTTGTCTTATCGCCCCGACGTGTCGGGGAGGAAAGTCCGGGCAACACAGAGCATCGTACTTCCTAACGGGAAGGTCCCGACCTGTCGGGAACAGAAAGTGCCACAGAAAACAAACTACCTTTCCGACTTGTCGGGAAGGAAAAGGTGAAAAGGTGAGGTAAGAGCTCACCGCTTGGTCAGTGATGACAAAGGCATGGTAAACCTTACGCGTTGAAAGGTCAAATAAGCCCCGGGTTTCGAACTGCTCGTTCAAACTTTGGTAACAAAGTACCGGGGTGGGTAGACTGATTGATCCTGATGGCGACATCAGGACTAGATAAATGATAGGAGCTCCGGCAACGGAGAACAGAACCCGGCTTACAGACTTGCTTTACTTTTATCAAGAAGCCTCCGTGTTTCCAAAACCACGGAGGTTTTTCTATTTTACACGCGTTAAGCAACGAATATGTCAAAGATTCTTGTCATTGAAGACGACAATAAAATACGCGCCATTCTGAAAGAGATCCTGATGGATAAGGGCCACGACGTTGATGAGGCAGCCGATGGTGCCGAAGGATTCAAAAAACTTCAGGGCGGTGTTTATGATCTTTGCATCTGCGATATCAAAATGCCTAAAATGGATGGCCTTGAAGTCCTTGACAAAGCGAAGGAAGAAGGTATTTCCACAAATTTTGTTGTCATTTCTGCCCACGGTAACATCGACATTGCAGTAGAGGCCGTGAAAAAGGGCGCGTTCGATTTCCTGCAAAAACCGTTTGATCTTGGTCGCCTGGAAATAACACTGCGTAATGCACTCGACAAGACAACCCTTGTAAAAGAAACGAAAACACTGAAGAAAAAAATATCGCGTAAATATCAGATGGTGGGTGAATCCGAAGGGATGAACCATGTGCGCGAAATAATCGAGAAGGTTGGCCCAACAGATGCGCGCGTGCTCATCATTGGCCCCAACGGTTCAGGTAAAGAATTAGTCGCGAAATCACTTCATGAAAAAAGTAAACGCGCCGGTGGTCCACTCGTCGAAGTGAACTGCGCCGCAATTCCTGCCGAACTCATCGAAAGCGAGCTGTTCGGTCACGAAAAGGGATCCTTCACGTCTGCCATTAAGCAACGGATTGGAAAGTTTGAATTGGCAGAAGGCGGAACCCTGTTTCTGGATGAAATCGGTGATATGAGTCTGTCCGCACAGGCCAAAGTTTTACGCGCACTACAGGAAAGCAAGATCACACGCGTCGGCGGAGATAAAGAACTATCCGTAAACGTGCGTGTGGTTGCGGCAACGAATAAGGATCTCCGTAAGGAAATTGATGAGAACCGTTTTCGTGAGGATCTTTATCACCGGCTAAGTGTGATAGTCATCAAAGTACCTTCGCTGAATGAACGGAAGGATGACATCTCTCTGTTGGTAGACAAATTTCTGGAGGACATCGCCGAAGAATATGGCGCGCGAAAAAAAGGTGTCAATAAAGACGCGTTTGAGGCATTAAAGGCGCACAACTGGACTGGAAATATTCGCGAACTGCGAAATGTAGTAGAACGCCTGGTCATCATGAGCGGAGACGAAATCTCTTCCCAGGACGTTCAGAAGTATCTGTAAATCAGATCTTTTGTTCGGTATTTTTCTTGGGAGCTTCTTTCTTGCTGTAAGTTGGGCAAGTGTACTGGCTGCACGCCGAAAGAAACGATACCAACAGGATAAAGGCTAGAAGTTTTTTCATGGGTTTGGCTTTTTACTAACCAAAATTAAGATTTCCAGCCGATAAAACAAATTAACCGGCTATTGAGGCTTCTGGCGGGCCTAAATGCTACTCGACCATCAGGTTACATCCTCTCATATCAGCATTGTCGAGCCGCCCCGCAACTTCAAATGAGCCATCCGCGTAGACCTTGCCTAAATCTTCGGTTTCAATAAAGGCAATGGAGTGCCAGTTTGCAAGATCAATGATATTCAGCGCGCAGCTTTGACCCAAAAGGCCTTTGTTGAACGGATCGGTGATTTCACGCCCAAGAACCCTCATCGACGGCGGACATTTAAAAGTTTCTCCACCATCCGAATAAGCTTGTGTAAAAAGCTCGGTCATTCCATATTCCGAATAAACTTTCCCAACTCCCAGGGAAGATTTAAGGATGTCATGGAATTCACCTCGAATCAACTCGCGTCTCCGACCCTTCATCCCACCCGTTTCAAAAATCAGGCAGTGCGAAAGGTCGGCCGGCGATTTCTCAACAAGATCAAGCAAAGCGAAGCTGACACCCCAAAGAATCGTCCTCCTTTCGCGGTCACCTTTCAATCTTTCAACATCCGATATAAGTTTTCCGTAATCGTTTAAATAATAGCCCGAAGATGTTGACCCCGACTGTTGCATGAAATAGTCTATCATGGCTATTAATGATGAATTCTGCCTTTCCAAATAGGAAGGCAGCAAGGCCAGAAAGTGATACTTCCTCAAATTCCCGAAGAAATGCTCAAAGCATCTTGTGGCATGGCCGAGATAGAACTGTTTGTCGAAAATCAGGTGAGAACTCGCCATCCCGCCAGTCGTCCGGCTACTTTCGAAAACACCTTGCTCCTGCCAGGCACCAGTTTTTATATAATGTCGCTTAAAGAACGAAATTGGCAGATATGGAATTGACGCAAGCGTGGTAATAGTCCGCGGGTCGATTTTCAGGTGCGTGAGGTATGAATTGTAGATTGGATTGTACCTGGATTGATAATCAAAGAGTTCTAAAGCAATATCAACAAATGAACGAGCGTTTACCTCGCATAATTGTTTTTGAAAACTTCCAAAAAAATCCAAGCTTACCGTAATTTGAACCTGTAATTCAAAAGCATGAAGATAGTTAAGGGAATAGCAATAGTTTTTACTTTTTTGATTCTTCTTGGATCATGCTTTGAACCACCTGAGTTCCCTGATACGCCTGAAATCGTGTTTGAAGATCTTTTGTTCAAGGAAATTGGTGACAGGAGCAAAGCGGACTCGCTGATTCTTACAATCAGCTTCAGAGACGGTGATGGAGACGTGGGCGTTGACGCCGATCAAATCAATCAGCCATTTCACGAGTTGAATTTTTATGCAGCTACGTCAAGTCAACTGCTGGCAATTGGAACAGACACTTATGGCGACCTGCCGTTCGATGTCCTGAACTCAACAAACATTAATGGAAAGCTTCTCACCTACCGTGATATTCGTACCAATAGTAATTATGATACCCTTCCGCGATTCGAAGGATTTTTCCGTTGCATGAATTACCTGGTTGATACGATCTTGGTGGTTCAAAACGCTGCTCAGATAATTGATGACTCCTACAATATCCTTGACACACTCGTCTTCCCTGATGGTGGGCCCGGAGTAGACGACGATATCCTGGATCTTTACATAGTCGCAGATACCTTTTACATCGAGTCCAATCCGTTTCACTATAATCTGGAAATAGATTTCCTCACAAAAGATCCGAGCATTCCCGGCCCACGGGACGAAGAAGGTTTCGTTGAATTTAACTGGAGAACATATACGCCTACTGGCCAGGGCTGCGGACAAACCTTCGATGCGCGCGTTCCTGTACTGGGAGACACGCGGGCATTAGATGGTACCATACGTTATGGTATGGAATCAATCGGATTTCGGGAGATCTTTAAAACGAACCTGATGAAATTCCGGATTACGCTCCGCGACCGTGCGATGAACACAAGCAATGTGATCAAGACGCCGGCGTTCACGCTCGACGACATCAAAAACTAAGCTTAGTAAAGAGCAGGATACTTTGCCGGATTGACCTCGTGCATCATCGCGTATACCTCTTCAAAAATGTCTTCAACATTTGGCTTTGAGAAATAATCGCCATCCGAGGCATATGCCGGCCTGTGTTCCTTACCAGTGATGGTAAGCGGTTTCGAATCCAGATACTCATAGGCATTTTGCCCTTCAAGCACCTGCTGCATCATGTATGAGGTCGCACCGCCAGGAACATCTTCATCAGCAAAGATCACACGATTTGTCTTCTTGATCGACTCAACAATCATGTGATTCACGTCAAAAGGCAGCAGTGTCTGCACGTCGATAATCTCCACCGAAATACCAGCTTCGGCGAGTACTTCCGATGCATCCATCACCACGCGGCACATCGATCCGTATGTTACAATTGTGACATCAGAGCCTTCGCGTAAAACTTCAGGAACACCAAGTGGTATCTTGAACTCATCGATGTTATCCGGAAGTCGTTCTTTCAGGCGATAGCCATTCAGGCATTCAACGACAACTGCGGGATCATCTGACTCGAGCATGGTATTGTAAAACCCTGCCGCCTGGGTCATGTTGCGTGGCGTTAACAAATACATCCCACGAAGGCTATGCAGGATCATTCCGATGGGCGAACCCGCGTGCCATACGCCTTCAAGGCGATGACCCCTTGTACGAACGATCAACGGCGCTTTTTGCCCGCCCTTCGTTCTGTAATGAAGTGTCGCGAGATCGTCAGATAATGTCTGAAGTGCGTAAATAAAATAATCGAGGTATTGGATCTCGGCAATCGGTCTCAGGCCGCGAAGCGCCAGCCCAATCCCCTGCCCCACGATCGTACATTCACGAATACCTGTATCGGTCACGCGAAGCTCGCCGTGTTTTTGTTGAAGCCCGGCAAAGCCCTGGTTAACATCACCAATTCTACCCACATCCTCACCGAACGCGAGCACGCGCGGATCGCGACTCAGTGCGGCATCAAAACAATGCTGCAACACTTCACGACCATCCACTACCGGAGAATTTTCTGAGTAAACCGGCGCAACGGCCTTTACATTTCTTGCTGACTGCTCAGACTGGCTGTATAAATGCGAACTATACCGGTTGTGATTGTCAGCTTCGGCTTCTTTTATCCATGCTGTAAGTGCCGCCCGCGACGATAGTGTTTCGTCGCGCATCGCCCTGATTGCCTTCTTTGCCGCACGCATTGTTTCGAGACGCGTCGGGTTGATTGCTTTTACCAGCTCTGTGTGAATTTCTTCAAGCGCGGTTTTATGGCGGCTTTCATTCACCGCATCTTCAAGAAGTTTGCTGACAATACTCTGATCGCGTTTGATATCTTCTGTAAATGCTTTCCATGCGGTGTCCTTTGCCTGCTTTGCAGATCGTTTCGCTTCTTGTTCAATCGCATCCAATTCTTCCGGAAGAACCATTACGCTGTCGACGATCCACTCACGCATTTTCTTAATACAATCGAAGTCAGCTTCCCACGCAAGGCGTTCTTTCGATTTATAACGTTCGTGCGAGCCCGAAGTAGAATGTCCCTGTGGCTGGGTCATTTCAACAACATGAACCAGTACAGGCGCATGCTCTTCGCGACAAATCCTTTCGGCTCTTTGATATACTTCAATCAATTCAGCATAATCCCATCCTTTGGCAAGCAGGATCTCAAATCCCTTCTCGTTTTCATTGCGTTGCAAGCCGGCAAGCGCTTTCGAAATACTGGCTTTTGTTGTATGATACTCCTGCGGAACAGAAATTCCATAGGCATCATCCCAAACAGACATCAACATCGGTACCTGTAGCACACCCGCAGCGTTCATCGTTTCGAAAAACATTCCCTCCGATGTCGACGCATTTCCTATTGTACCAAAACCAATTTCGTTTCCTTTATCCGACAAGTGAGGGTATTCGTGCAACGCCTCATTTTCACGGAACAATTTTGATGCATACGCGAGTCCAAGAAGACGCGGCATCTGCCCGGCAGTTGGAGAAATATCAGCGCTGCTGTTCTTCGTCTGAGCAATTGGTTTCAATTCTCCCTGTTCATTGAGCAATCGCGTCGCGTAATGTCCATTCATCAGGCGTCCGCCCGATGCCGGATCAGCTTCAATGTTGGTGTGCGCGTAAAGTTGTGCGAAATATTGCTGAACAGTCAGCTCGCCAATAGCGAACATAAAAGTCTGATCGCGATAATATCCTGATCTGAAATCGCCGGCCTTGAACACTTTGGCCATAGCGATCTGGGCAAGCTCTTTTCCGTCACCAAAGATCCCGAATTTGGCCTTCCCCATGAACACCTCTTTCCGGCCAATGATACTTGCTTCGCGGCTCTCGACAGCTAGCTTATAATCGGCCAAAATTTCCTTAACCCTGGCTTGAGAATATTTTGTTTTCGCTTCTTTAATCACGCTTCTTAATCTATGGTCTCCGAAATCGATTACAGTCAATCGAGTCAAAAATAGAAAGATAAGCCTACCTTTCAAAAACAGTTTTTCCCGTCCAAATATTCGTTTTCCCTTGCGCGAAACGACAAAATGAAAGCCTTTGATTTATAAAAATTGCAAGCTTTTATTAGGACACCGCAAGATCTCACCCTTTGATCTTCATCCATGCGCTGAAAATCATATATTTGCAGCCTTTAAATCGATTGAAATCTATGATCATTGGTGTTCCTAAAGAAATTAAGAATAACGAAAACCGCGTTGCCCTTACACCTGCCGGTACGCAGGAGCTTGTAAAGCGTGGTCATACCGTTTATGTCCAGGCTACCGCAGGCGTAGGCAGTGGATTTTCAGATGACCAGTATGCACAGGCTGGCGCCAAAATCATTTCAAGTGCAGCTGAAGTTTTCAGCCTTGCTGAAATGATCATCAAAGTAAAAGAACCGATTGAGCAGGAATACAAGTTGATCAGGAAGGGTCAGCTTGTCTTTACATATTTCCATTTTGCTTCTTACGAACCGCTTGCAAAAGCAATGGTCGAGAGTGGTGCAGTTTGCCTCGCGTATGAAACAGTTGAGCGCGCAGACGGAAGCTTACCGCTTCTGATCCCTATGTCGGAAGTAGCGGGTAGAATGTCTATACAGGAAGGTGCGAAATACCTTGAAAAACCTTTGAAAGGCCGTGGCATTTTGCTGGGTGGCGTTCCTGGCGTGAAGCCCGCGAAAGTTTTGATCCTCGGTGGTGGTGTCGTTGGAACAAACGCTGCAAAGATCGCTGCAGGTATGGGCGCTGACGTGACATTGATGGACGTTAACCTGAACCGTTTACGTTACCTCGATGATGTAATGCCGAAGAATGTGCACACAATGGTATCGAACGAATACAGCATCCGCGAACTCGTAAAAGATCACGACCTCATCGTTGGTGGCGTCCTGATCCCAGGTGCAAAAGCACCTAAGCTTATCACACGCGACATGCTGAAGACCATGAGACCGGGAACGGTACTTGTCGACGTCGCTGTAGACCAGGGTGGTTGCATCGAAACGTGTACACCGACAACACATGAGAATCCTACTTTTATCATCGACGATGTTGTTCATTATTGTGTGGCAAATATGCCGGGCGCTGTGCCATATACATCAACTCTTGCTTTGACAAATGCGACATTGCCTTACGCAATCCGCCTTGCAAATCAAGGTTGGAAAGAAGCATGTAATGAAAGTATGGAATTGAGAAACGGGTTGAACGTGATTCATGGTGAAGTTGTATACAAGGCCGTAGCTGACGCATTCAACTTACCATATACAGACGTTAAAAAATTCCTCTGATATTCTACAACTGATTTGAAAAGGCTGCCTCTACCGGTAGCCTTTTTAATTTTCATCCGCTTCAAAATCCGGCAGGTCTGTTAAAGATTGTGTTTTGTTCATTGTCCAATCGACATGCGCGCAATAATGTTTCAATCCGTTCGTGACCACAATGTACTTCGACCTGTGCGTGTGATTGTAAACTGAAACCTGGCGCAGTGTATCTTCATCAACCCCGATATTAAATGCTTTGCATTCGATGATCATCCACGGTTTTCCTGTTCGGTTGAACACAAGGATGTCAGACCGTTTTTTCAATTGATTATACACAAGTCCGCCTTCAACTTTAATTAACGATTTCGGATAGTTGCGGTGGTTGATCAGGAAATTAAGGAAGTGTTGCCGAACCCATTCTTCAGGCGTAAGGAAGATAAATTTTTTACGGATCTGATCATAGATCCATAACTTATCTGCCTCCCTCTTTACTTTAAATTCAAACGCGGGAAGATTCAGTGGCTGCATACGGTGTCGACCTTCAAATTTGGCGACAGATATTTGTTTATCCATAAATAATAATTGAATTTGTCATCAGAGCACACACTTTTCATCCAGTCCTGCAGCTTATGAAAACCAAAAAGGAAATTGTTGACAACTGGTTACCGCGATACACCGGCCAGGCGCTGAAGAACTTTGGCGAATACATTCTCCTGACAAACTTCGACAACTACGTAAAGGCATTCGCTGAGCTTCACAACGTACCGGTGCAAGGTCTTGACCGCCCCATGCGCAGCGCAACTGCTGAAGGCATTACCATCATAAACTTTGGAATGGGAAGTCCAAACGCTGCAACGGTGATGGATTGTCTCAGCGCCATCCAGCCGAAAGCTGCGGTGTTTCTTGGGAAGTGTGGCGGACTCAAAAAGAATCATCTCGGCGACCTGATTCTTCCGATCGCAGCCATTCGCGGAGAAGGAACTTCGAACGATTATTTTCCGCCTGAAGTTCCGGCACTTCCTGCGTTCGCGTTGCAAAAAGCGATCTCAACTACCATCCGTGATTATAAGCAGGACTACTGGACAGGAACTGTTTACACGACCAACCGCCGTGTTTGGGAATGGGATGAAGATTTTAAAGAATACCTTCGAAAGATCAGGGTGATGGCCATTGATATGGAGACAGCCACAATTTTCTCTACCGCCTTTTATAACAAGATCCCGACCGGCGCGCTGCTGCTTGTTTCCGATCAACCGATGGTTCCGGAAGGTGTTAAAACTGAAGCCAGTGATTTAACCGTCACACAGAAATACGTTGAGCGACATTTAAAAATTGGTATTGATTCGCTCAAGCAGCTGATCAACCAGGGGCTCACGGTCAAACACCTTCACTACTAGGCTTCGTGTTTCTGGTTAGTGCGCGATCTGAAATCAATGTGAAATATGAAATTACTAATCTGAAATGGTTTGCCAGTTTGGGTTATATTTGTGCCCTCAATCAGGAGAGGTGTCCGAGTGGTTGAAGGAGCACGCCTGGAAAGTGTGTATGCGGGAAACCGTATCGCGGGTTCGAATCCCGCCCTCTCCGCAAACAGCAATCGCCCATGATGATCAGTCATGGGTTTTTTATTTCGAAGCAAGGCCAAGCGAAGCTTGAGCCGAAGCGAAGAAATAAAAAATGCGTGCGAGTGTAGCGAGCTGGCGATTGCTGTTTAAGCCTCCCCTTTCCGGGATCACGTAAGTAATCCCGCCCTCTCCGCAAACAGCAATCGCCCATGACGATCAGTCATGGGTTTTTTATTTCGAAGCAAGGCCAAGCGAAGCTTGAGCCGAAGCGAAGAATAAAAAATGCGTGCGAGCGCAGCGAGCTGGCGATTGCTGGTTAAGCCTCCCCTTTCCGGGATCACGCAAGTAATCCCGCCCTCTCCGCAAACAGCAATCGCCCATGACGATCAGTCATGGGTTTTTTATTTCGAAGCAAGGCCAAGCGAAGCTTGAGCCGGAGCGAAGAAATAAAAAATGCGTGCGAGCGCAGCGAGCTGGTGATTGCTGTTTAAGCCCCCCCTTTCCGGGATCACGCAAGTAATCCCGCCAACAAACCCTTGTACTTCGAAAATCTTAAATCGCTAGTCGTCGTTCGTAAATCTTTATCTCAGGAAATACCTACTGTTAAACATTGCTCAGGAAAGAACCCTCGCTCGCTGCTGGCAGGCGCGCAAAACCATTCTCAGGATTTGGAAAACGTGGCATTGAAAAAGCCGTGGCATTGACTGAAACGATTTGCTGTTTAAGCCTCCCCTCTCCGGGATCACGCAAGTAATCCCGCCACCAAACCCTTGTACTTCGAAAATCTTAAATCGTTAGTTAATTGTTAGTTAATCATTAGTCGTCATTCGTCATTGTTAAATCTTTATTTCAGCAGTACACGCTGTTAAACGTTGCGCACACTTAGGGATTATAATCGAACCGACACTCCTTCCACCGGCGGGAATTGCCATCAATTTTCTTTTAAGAGGTAACGCTGGAAGCTAAATTCATTAGCTTTGCATAACCTTCGCTATGACAATACTTTGCGTTGACGATGATCCAGATGACCTGGAGGTTTTTAAGGAAGCGGCTTATTCAATTAATCCGGAAGTAAAATGCTTGCTCGCATTTGACGCCGAAGCAGCGATGAAGTTTCTAAACGATGCGACCATCCTGCCTGATTATATATTTCTGGATATCAATATGCCTGGTATGGATGGTATTACGTTTCTGAAATATCTGCGCACGTTCGACGACTTTAAAGAGATACCTGTTGTGATGTACTCAACTTCGATCAGCCACCCTGATTACAACGAATCAATCAAATATGGCGCTGTAAGCTTTATCCAGAAAGCAAGCACATTAAAAGATATGTATAATTCGCTGCGGATATTTATTGCATAAAAAAAGCAGTCGCCATCATCTACGGCAACTGCTTATTACCCTTTTAAAAGCCCAATCCTTGAGGATTGTGTAGTTGTAAAGCTAAACTACATCTGACTGGCATGCTTGAGAATTTATGTCTGGTTTTCATGACAATCGACCCAATCGCAAACACATCTTTTTCCGCGCTAAATGACGAATTTCCCGGCCTGAAACACTTGATATGCCGTTTCATTCATGACGATGAACTAAAGATGAATCAATACAGGCAAAACCGTGCGAAACGCTACGGAATCTTGGGTGTTAGTCTTCCCGATTTCAGCGTACTGAGAATGAGCATACCGATAACGAAGTAAATCGCCAGCGTTAACGCACTATATCGCATGCTGCCTGTTAGTTGATCGATAAGTCCATACGAAAAAGTGCCCAGTACGATCGAGAGATTGTACGTGACATCGTAAAAGCTGAAGTAGGATGTATGGTCGATCGTGTTTTCGGGGATGAGTTTAGAATATGTTGCGCGCGACAATGATTGAATGCCTCCCATGACCATGCCCACCACAAATGCCAGCACGTAGAACTGGTTTTCAGTTTGAATGTAATAGGCGGCAATGCATATCAGGATCCAGATGGAGATCATTGTCAGTAGTGAAAACTTGTTACCCTTCGCCTCCGACAACTTTGCAAATAGCCATGCCCCTACAGCACCGACGAGTTGAATGATCAGTACCGTTTGAATCAGCTTACTGCTTTCCAGGTGAAGGACATCCGTTCCAAAAAGTGCAGCCAGATACATCACCGTTTGCACACCCATGTTGAAGAAGAAGAAAGCGAGCAGGTATTTCTTTAGTTCCGGTTGTTGCTTAAGGCTCCCCCAGACCTTCCTGATCTCTTCATAACCTTTTTTCCAGATATCGTTACCCGGCTTGCGGTTTGTGGGATTATCAGGCAGCAGAAGGAATGGAATGTAGGCAAAGCCGATCCACCATGCTCCCACGAGTAAAAACGAAACGCGCGTGGCCATTCCTTCATTATCAAAACCAAAAGATTGATGGCCGAGGATAAGTACAAGACACAAAACCATCAGGATAACACTGCCATAGTAGCCCATCGAATAACCGCGGGCGCTGGTGGCATCATAACGATCTTCGGTAACGATCTCGGGAAGGTAAGCGTCATAAAAGACAAGGCTTCCTGAATATCCGATGCTGGCCAGTATGGAAAAAACAATCGCCCATTCCAGCATCGACACATCTGAAAAGAAAAACAGGCCCATGCAGGAAAGCCCGCCCATCCACACAAATATCTTCATGAAGATCTTTTTATTGCCAGTGTAGTCCGCCACACCTGAAAGCAACGGGAGGATGGCCGCCACGACCAAAAATGAAAATGACAATGCGTAAGAGTAGAGAACAGAGTTCTGGATGCTGAATCCGAGAAAGTTTACGATGTCGCTTCCATTATCAGTTGCTACCGCTTTGTAGTAAACGGGGAATATAGCCGATGTAATGACGAGGGAGTAAACAGAGTTGGCCCAGTCATACATATACCAGGCGCGAACGGTTTTTTTGTCGTTCAATGGCGCGACATCAGTGATAGCATTCATAACGTTTCCCGACTGCAATATAGAATGAAGAGTTAAGAATTAAGCGTGAGGATTAAGATTTTAGATTTTAGAATGATCGGACATTGAAAGTTCTTTTATGAATCCTGAGCAACGCATGCGCGCCGGAGAGCAGCGAGCGACTTTTCTACTGCCTGATACAATGCGCAACATCTGGTCGTCGCCCGTGTGGTATACATCCGAATACAATAAATTCATGACGCAAGGCTAAATTGAAATTATCTTAAAAGACAAAAAAAGTACGTCTGGTTTCCGTATACCACCCTCATCGATATCCATGAAAGGTCTGTCTTTTGATACAAACCCATCAGCGTTCGCTTGTCGATAACTAATGTACATGCTGCGCCTGTTGATTTTATCCTTCAATAACTATCTTTGACAAAAAAGCAATTTTAACTCTCAACCTTATACGAGTACGCATGAAAAAATCAGCGCTATTGTTAGTCATGAT
>DASPJN010000212.1:0-4128 GCA_035628595.1 Chryseosolibacter sp. | reverse complement strand
TATCTGAAGAAACACATTGATCAGATCCTGGAGCTGCCGCTCGTGGATGTTGAGGCGGTAAAAAAGAGAGGCTTTAACGTTGTGGTTGACGCCGTCAACAGTTCAGGAGGAATCGCAGTACCAATGTTGCTAAAAGCGTTGAGCGTATCCGTTAAAGAACTTCATTGCGAACCAACCGGACACTTTCCACATAATCCAGAGCCTCTTCCTGAACACCTGACCGATATTATCCGTGAGATCGAAAAAGGAAAATTTGACCTTGGGATTGTCGTCGATCCGGACGTTGACAGACTCGCGCTGATATGCGAAGATGGAAGCCCTTTCGGTGAAGAATACACGCTTGTCGCCGTTGCTGATTATGTCCTTAACAACGGCACAGCAAAAAATGGGAACACTGTTTCAAATTTGTCTTCCACCCGTGCTTTGTGCGACGTGACAGAAAAAGCCGGCGGAAAATACTTTGCATCGGCAGTGGGAGAAGTCAATGTAGTGGAAATGATGAAGGCCCAGCACGCCGTAATTGGTGGTGAAGGCAATGGTGGCGTGATCTATCCTGATCTTCACTATGGCCGTGATGCGTTAGTCGGAATTGCCTTGTTTTTAACACACCTTGCGAAATCGGGAACCACTGCTTTGCATCTGCGTAAGAAATATCCGAGCTATTTCATTTCGAAAAACAAGATCGAGCTTACGCGCGATATCAATGTCGACAAGATACTGGACGGCGTTAAGAAGAAATATCAGAAGCAGCCTGTCAATACGGCTGATGGCGTACGAATCGAGTTTGACAAAGAGTGGGTTCACCTCCGCAAATCGAATACTGAACCGATCATCCGCATCTATGCCGAATCAGACATGGAAACAAAGGCCGATAACCTGGCAAAAAAGATTATCGCTGATATCAAAGAAATCGTAGCAAAGAAGATGCTTGCGAGCTAAAACGTTTGCGGAAGCTTTTTTAACTTTGCATCACTCATTAACTGACCATGCGAATCTATCTCGATAATGCAGCTACTACTCCGCTCGATCCGGAGGTTTTTGACGCCATGAAACCGTACATGCTTGAGGATTTCGGAAATCCGTCATCCACCCATAGCCACGGTAGAAAAGTACGTGCTGCAATCGAATCAAGCCGAAAAAAAATTGCCGAGCTACTTAATTGCACGCCGGGTGAAATTATTTTCACATCGGGTGGAACCGAAGCCGATAACGCCATTCTGAGATCGGCGATTTCGACTTATGGAATCCGCAACATCATTTCCTCTTCTATCGAGCACCACGCGGTGACCCATACTGTTGAGCACTTGCAAAAACGAGGCGTCAATGTTCATTCAGTCAGGCTGGATGAAAAGGGTCACGTTGACCTCACTCATCTTGAGTCATTATTGAAATCACACCCTGAATCACTCGTATCGCTGATGCATGCGAACAACGAGATCGGAAACGTGCTGGATATTGATCGGGTGGCAGCGCTATGTATAGAATACAAAGCGTTTTTCCATTCTGATACAGTTCAAACAGTCGGACACTATCGCCACGACATGAAATCGCTGCAGGTGTGCGGCATGACAGCAGCGGCTCATAAATTTCACGGGCCGAAAGGAATTGGTTTTATGTTCATCCGGAAGGATAAAAAAATACACTCGTTTATTCACGGTGGTGCCCAGGAGCGTAACATGCGCGGTGGTACTGAAAACGTGTATGGTATCATTGGTCTTGCGAAGGCGCTTGAGATCGCTTACCGCGACATGGACGAGCACGCTACATACATTCAGGGCCTTAAGGACCGGATGATTGAAAAATTGAAAGAACAACTTCCTGGCGTATCGTTCAATGGCGATTCAGCCAATGCGCAACGCAGTCTCTATACTGTACTAAATGTCAGCCTGCCACCATCCGAAGAAAACGAGATGCTGCTTTTCAATCTCGACCTCCAGGGAATATCAGCATCTGGTGGAAGCGCGTGTTCAAGCGGTGCGACAACGGGGTCGCATGTTCTTGGTGCGTTGTACCCAAACACCAAACGTGGAGCAGTTCGTTTTTCATTCAGTAAATACAATACACCTGTAGAGATCGATTTTGCTGCAAGCAAAGTCGGAGAGCTTTACAAGGTGAGTGTTTAAGAAACGATTGGTTACTTTCCCGATAAACGGGTATCAATAGCAAATGCTGGTGCTTTCTCTAATATGCTCGGGCTACTGGAAACTGCACGTGGGTAAAAACGGCGCATTTAACCCGCTCTATTTAGTACTTCTCGCTTCCATCACGCTCGCGATTATTTTCGGAACTGATTTCCTGTACCGTTATTTTAAAGTGAAGGCCCGTCAGGAAAGCGGAGAGAATAACATTAGGTGAGGTGTCTGACAAACACGTGGATTCAGCGTTTTTTTCTCAGACTTCCTTTTCTTCCTTTTAAGAACGCACTCGAAACCTATACATGAGTTTAGATGATCGACGTAAGGCATCTTAAAATTTCGATCGAACAAATTGCATTGCAAGAGAACTTGCCTCGCAAATTTTTACAAACCGTATATTCATTCTTCAATCCCCATCATCGTAGAAAAAATCCATTGATAGTTCCTTCATCAGTACTCGTTGCAATCTGCCAAATGCATAAATGTACGCGGATTCAAGATGTGTAGTAAACCTTTGCCGAGTTTAAAAACCACGAATATTCTTGGGCCAAAAATTTGTAACTCAGATCGCGTAGCTTTGAATTTAACTCCATCCATATGAAACGCTGGTTCCAACCACGCATTATCACAAATCTGCCACTCAATTTGTAACATGCGTTTGCATTAACATCAAAAAGGGAATCACCGCGCTAGTGATTTTCTCTTCCGGGGTTGACCGTTTTTGCGAGATCTCTTTCAGTCTATTTATTGAGCTATGTTCTTTAGTTGCTCTGATCGTTAAACACTACGTACGCGATGCCTGGATCATTTATATTGTAAAACACAGAATATGCTTGTGACTCGCTAATTTGGCTAATGCTTCGCTGGTACCTTTCGTAATCTCTGCCATTAGCCCTGTATTTAAACAAAAAAAAGTCGCCCTTTAGCTGTAAATCAGTTGTAACCGTTTGTACAAACAAGCTTGAATCAATTACCGGCTGTAAAAAATCTATATAATATTTGCCGGGGATATCGGAGTAGTAATAGACAAAATATTTTTCACCATCCTTAATGCTCTTGTGGGGTTTCGACATTCTTTTAATAGTTTCGACACCGTTTAAATTGAATGTGCAAATAACGTCGCTTCCAAATACTACAATTTCTCCTACTGTTTTCTCTCCAAATCGTCGGACGTTTTGATATTGCTCGCTTACATGTATAGAATATACTACAAAGGCAATTAACGGTAGTGCCAACACCCCGACGAGCACCCATTTTCGATATAGATCAGTTCCCAAGGCCATTTACAGAAACCTTTATTTCTTGCCCCGTATTGCGCATGATTTTGACTCTACTGTCAGAGGTTGGGTTAGGACAGCGCAAAGTTCGTAATTTTTTTTAAAGCAATCACGGTTTAGACCTTCTCTAGTCGACACCTCACTATGTGTGGCATTGGCCTAAGAATCATCATGATTGGCATGATTCAAAACGAAATTAGTTTGTTAGGTCGTCTTATTAATCTATTTCACGGAGACATCTTATGCTACCATCATCCCCAACCATCCTCCCCAACCACCCTTAATACCTAACACAAATATTGCCCGGTCTTGAAAATTACTATCTTGGTCCTATGTCGATCACGCGCGAATCAGAGGTAAAAGGTATGCAGACTGTGAGCAGAGCCGTAGCCGTTACCTTAAATGAAATGAGGCATTTTGCCAAACCTGGCATGAACACAAAAAAGCTGGATGACTTCGGGGCAAGTATTTTGAAAAAATTCGGGGCACGTTCAGCACCCGCACTTTCCTATCGGTTTCCCGGAACCACATGCATCAGTGTGAACCAAGAAGTGGCGCACGGCATTCCACGCGAGGACAAGATTCTTCATGAGGGAGATCTAGTCAACATCGACGTGTCGGCAGAACTCAATGGCTATTGGTCTGACAACGGCGGCTCATTTGTATTGGGGCAGGACATCAATGGACATCAATCGCTTGTCGATGCTTCGAAAAAC
>DASPJN010000211.1:0-12254 GCA_035628595.1 Chryseosolibacter sp. | reverse complement strand
GTGAAAAATGGAAAGGTGTACGTGTCGCTGGCAGAGCAATTATTATTTCAGTCTGGCAGTGTTGATGTCGACTCGAAGGGTGTTACTGCCTTACAGCAATTGGCAAAAGCGATCAAGGATCAGCGTGACATCAATATTATGGTAGAGGGTCATACCGACAACGTTCCGATCTCGAAGAGATCAACATACATGAATGACAACTGGGATCTGAGTGTCATGCGTGCTACTTCAATCACAAGGATACTGACAAAGGCGGGTGTTTCTCCCAATCAAATTACAGCATCGGGGCGTGGAGAGTTTTTACCCCTTGCGACTAATGATTCACCAGCAAATAAGCAGAAGAACAGACGCACGGAGATTATCATCACACCCAATCTTGATGAACTCTTCAAGATTCTCGAGTCAAATTAGGATATCGCATGGCACGGATCATCTCGTTTTTGATTCTGATCATCGATATCATTGTAATCATCGACATTCTTCGAAGTAATTAAGGACAGTGAAAGAAAGATCTTTTGGATTATTGCCGTCGTATTCCTGCCGGTACTTGGCCCCATCCTTCACTACCTAGTTGGAAAAAAAATAAAGAGTTGATTGCTCAACCCTTTACGATAATCTTTCACGGAAGTTATTTCTAAATTCCTACCATGATGAAGGCACCCCAGTAAAAAGGGGTTTTATATTTTTCTTTAATGTGCTGCTGAGCGATTCTGAATGATTCATGTTGATTTCCGGACTTCATCAACTCAGTATAGAACGTTGACATGAGTTCCTGCGTCGCATCATCGTCAACACTCCATAGCGACATAACGATTGTCTGCGTTCCTGCCAGTTTAAATGCACGTTGCAATCCGTAAACACCCTCACCGTTCTTCACTTTTCCCAAACCGGTTTCACAAGCTGAGAGAACGACGAGCTTTGTGTTATCCAGGCGAAGGTTCATTGCTTCATAAGCTGTCAGAATACCATCATCGCCGGCATCGTTCACAGGCTGTCCATCTACGATGAAGTTTTCAGCGCCAGCGAAAATAAGTCCTGCTTTCAGCATTGGATTTGTTACATATTCGCCAGTCCCCCTTTCATCGGCTTCATCTTCGAGAAAATATCCGTGTGTTGCAATATGAAGGTATGGCGGATTGTTAACCGACTTTGCAATGTCTTCGGAAGCTTGCTGTGCCAGGTATACCTTCGGATCATTAACGAACAGCTTAGAAATGTCGCTGATCTCTTTTTGAGTTCCTGGTAGCTCCGAAATGCCGCCACCGCTACCACCGACGAGACGCATGAGTCCACGTAGCTCCCTGGTACCACCACGCGTCGCGCCACGCATTCTGCCGCGTGTTTGTCCTGATTGTCCGGCATTGGCAACATCTGTTTGCATGTTGAATTTTGGAAACCCGATAAGGATGGGCGTTGGGCCAGCAACAGACTCGTTCTCCTTCTCGACCAGTTCTTTACTATTTGTGACAAGATGAAAATCGTATTCGTCAACAAGGTATTTTCCAGTTGCAGGATTTTTTAGGCTGTTGACGTTAAGTTGGTTATACACACCATCAGGTGAAAAGAACACCTTCGTGATCTTGTTGTTATCCAAAACAGTCCCAATGGATGCAAAGAAGTTTCCATGAGAACGAACGTCTTCCATGTTATAGCGGATGCTGTTGTGGTAAAACTTAATGAACTTCGATTCGAGTTCTGAACCATTGTCCTGCGTGACAAGGATTGGATGATCTTTCGTTTCAGAGGTGATGATAAGATAAGCGTACAGGATTTTATCCGAGAACGCACCAGCCTTTTCAGGCGCATACTCACGGAACCGAATTACTTCTACACAGGCTTCACCGGGCTTTAGCAATTGTTGAATTTGCTGCCAGGTTGCTTTCTGCTTGCTAAACTGCGATGCGAACGAGGAAGACCTTTTTGCAAGCTCCTTCTCTATCAGATTCGCGGAAGCTACCAATGAATCCAGGGTCGAGGCTTCAACGTTCTGGCTGTACGCGCGAGCGATTTGTTCTTTTTGCGACTGCCATGAAGTAAACAGGTTGATCAGGGAGCTGTCATTGCTTGTCAGGATGGCTCTCCTTACTTTCTCGGTCGCCTGCATGATCGCACCTTTCGTATTGATATGATAGTTGAACATATCATCCAGCAACATTGGATCGGCCTTGCTATTCGCAACCACGAATGAATTAAACTTTTCAAAGTCCCCTTTGATCTTGTTGTAGAAGAAATTTGTTTTCTCTTCTTCTGTCATGCCAGGGAAAGTTTTTTCAATCTGGAAATATGAGTTATCGAATACCTGTCCGAATGACTGATGTGCTTCCTTCAGTTGTTTTTGTTCCCATTGATACTCACCAATCTTCTGAATGCTTTCGGCATATTTTGGATGGTTTTTACCGAGCACCTTCCCGCGGATGCTTGCAGACGTTTGAAGATGTTTCAAACCTTCCTGTCCTTTGCCAGATTTCCAATACGCATTTCCAAGATTGAATTCCGCGGTAGCGTATTCAGGACTGTTAACACCGAGGGTCTTCTTATAAATTTTCAATGCGTCTTCAAGGAATGGGATTGCCTTTTCTGGAGATCCTGATTTTTCATAGTTATGTGCGAGCTTATTTAATTTACGCGCATAGGAGGCCGTGTTGTCGCCTTTGTTTTTCTTTTGAATATCCAGCGCAAGTTGGATAGCTTTTTCTGCTTCGGCGTATTTGCCTGCCTCAGTCAATACCTCTGTTAAATTTGAAAGAGTTACCGCAAAATCCGGATGCTGCGTGCCAACCGCAAGACTATCGAGTTGACGTATCTTTTTGAACAGGTTTTCTGCACGGTCGAACTGCCCGAGACTTTTGTAAACATACGCCTGATTGTTCAACACGTTTGCATACGCAACTTCACTAGGATCAAGGATCGACAGCGCAACGTCAAAAATTCCTTCGGCTTCAGGGTATTTACCCTGACCCATATACAAAATCCCCAGTGCGACCGCAGCCGAGGTGTACTCAGGCGTATCGTCTCCGGCTGTATGGAACAGGACCTCGGTTGCCTGCTCAAGTGTTTTTGTAGCGTTTGAAAATTCGCTTCTATAGCTATACAAATCACCGAGCTTTGTTAGTAATTGTCCTTCTATGACTGTGTTTTTCGGATAACGTTTCAGTGTAGACTTCAATAATTTTTCAGCTTCGTTTAAGCGATCAACTTTCAAATAGATATCTGCAACACTTAATACAGTTGAGGCAAATTCTGCTGAGTTTGCATCGTAGAGTTTCCGATCATAGGCGAGCAACTCTTCTGCAGTTTTTCCGGCTTGGGGATATTTTCCCGCCTGCAGATATGCGAACGCCAGATTAAAAAGGGAGTTTGAATAGTGAGTGCCATCTCCAGCAGGGAGCTTTGCCCTCAGCTCTTTTTCACGCTCAAAATACTGCAGCGCCTTGACCTCATTACCAGCCTGCAGGAACGCATCGCCGAGGTAAAAGTAACTATTGGCAGCCATCGTGTCCATTCTGTTGGCAGTAAAGCTCTCAACTTCCTTTACCATTTTAATACAAGCATCGTATTCACTGCTTTCGTATTTGGATTCCAGGAGCGCATAAGTTTCGGTGTTACCCTGGGCCAGGCCGAGGAATGCCGATCCTACAAGGAATAGTAGACAGCTGATTTTTTTCATGTATAGGTCGTTGATAGATTACAATTTACGGCGATTCTATTTATAAGCCAAAATGTAGTTTAGTAACCATCTTAATGGTACACTTTACTGCATTCAGAGCATTAAAAAAGCCCACCGGAGTGCTTTTTCAAGGTTTCCGGCGGGCTGGTTAAGTCAGCTTCGATCAGCGCTATTCGATTACGACTTTTACAGTCCTTACTTTCGTGCCCCGGTCTTCGATTGTCATGAGATAAACACCTTTTGCCAGCGTTTGGAAATCCACGGTGTTTTCTTTGTTGTTTGCAGGCTTGTTAACGACTATGTTGCCTTGCATGTCATTAACCCTGATCGCCCGCGCTTTGGACTCTTTTGCAAAAGTGACTTTTACATAGTCGACAGCCGGATTCGGGTAGATATCAACCTTATAGTTAACGGTCTCATAGATGTTAGTGATGTTGATCTTCTTCACACTGATCTTGCCTTCTTCTACAACTGCGCGCACATCCACTTGTGAAAGCAGCGCATCGTCAATTGTGATTTCAACATCCGACGTTTCATCCATCGGATAACCCGGGTATTGGATGTTTAAGCTATATGTACCTGCCGGAAGGTTTGGTAATTCAAACTCACCGTTGTCATTTGTAAATACATACGAAATCAGGTCCGGATCAACTTCTTTGTCTCGTCCGCCGCCTTCAACGCGTCGAGCCGCCACACCTGCTTTTCCGACTCGCTTGTTTGCTTTTGTCCTGCCGCCATCTTCACCTTCTGGCTCTTCGAGAACACCAGTAATTAAGCCGTTGCCGGTAGAAGGAACAGGCTCTTCCTGTGACACGATGGCCAGATTAGTGGTATCGCTTTCGAGTACCAGTGTATCGGCCTGCTCCCAGTAGATCGTGTTGGCATAGTATGTCGGAAGTGCATTCACGTAGACGTTCGTGTCAGCAAAACCTACGATTTTGTAATCAGCCAGTACAACGTTTCCGAAGGTGTAACTTCCGTCAACCGACGGTTCGATTAATGCAGTGGTATCGTATTTTGAATCTGTAATTTTGAGAAGAGTAAGCGTTCCTGCTTCTACAGGAGTCTCTTCGTCCATCATAAAACTACCAGCAATGCTTGCTGTTGCCAGTACATGCTGTGGTGCTGTCTCTAAAGTGAGATTAGCTACCGCAGGATTAGTAACCCGCGCCACGTACGTACCCATATTGCTTCGGTTGATCGATTCAATGGTATATGTTGAATCCGTTGCCCCGCTTACATTTAACCCGTTTCTTCTCCACTGGTAAACGTTTCCATCGCCTTTCGTCAATACTTTCACCTTATGCGTCGAAGTCACAGGAATCTCCGTAGTTGTTTCAGTTCCTAGCTCGGCCTGCGGCGAATAAATGATGCCGCTTACAGTAACGTTTGGAATCAACGAAGCAAAGTCAAGGTTGTTGTTTGCAACGTTTAACGATGTCAAAGAACTAATTAAGGACAGGTTCGGCAACGAGGTAAGGTTGTTGTCAGCGAGATCGATTGTTGTCAGGCTCTGCATGTCAACAATGGAGGGCGCGACGTTGCCTGACAGGTTATTTGCAGACAAGTCAAGGCTTGTAACACGACTGCTTGTGATGGTAACGCCCACCCAGTCCGCCAGACGCTGATCCTCTTCCAACCAACCTGTTCTGTCTGTCCATGAAGTTCCGTTCGTTGAATTATAAAGCGCGACTAAGGCGAGTGAATCTCTTACCAATGATGAGATTCTCAATTCAGTAGCAAACGCTTTCAAAGTCAACCCCGGAAGAGTTGTGTTTGTGAGTTCCACATTGTAGAAGGCATCGTCTTCGATCGTGAGGTTTGTCAAAGACAGATCTTGTGACGTAACGCTCATGGATGTTCCATTCTTGTTCCATACGTATTGATTTGCTGTTCCACCAAAATTTGATTCGATGGTTACGCTTGTTCCGAGTTCTCGAAGGATAAACGATTTTTCACCAACGCTGTCCTGCGGAATATATGAGAAGGCAGGGATGGAGACGTTCGGTTCAAGATCGTCGAATTCAAGGTTGTTGTCGGAAACATTTAGTGTGTCTACGAGGGAGTTCGCGAAATTCGGAATTGCTGTCAGGTCGTTTTCCGATACGTCTGCATTTTTCAGAAACGCTGGGGCGGTCGGCAAACCAGTGAACTGATTATCACGTAAGGAAAGATATTCAACCTGAACTGGAAGGAAGTTGATCTCACCCTCCAGGGCGTTGCCGCTGAGGTTCAGCTTTTGCAGTGCACCAAGGTTTGACACTGATGCCGGAACTGTTCCAGTTAAACTGTTGCCTCTTAAATCCATAGAGCCCAGCTCGTTTAACGTTCCGATTGAAGCCGGAATTTCACCCATCAGGTTATTGTCAGGTAAAGCGATCGCTGTAATTTTTCCTGCGGTGACAGAAATGCCGTACCATGTATTCACAGGTCCAGTTAGCCAGTTTGTATTGTTAACCCAGCCAGCACCATTTGTCGCGTTGTACAGGTCCACAAGCGCTGTGGAGTCCGCGGCAGTCGGGTAGCCGAAGTTGCTGTAGAAAACAGAAATCCTGTTGAGGTACGACGATACCCAAACGGTATCACCTGCGGGGTTTGGCGAGATTGCTCCCGCCGATACCATTTCACCGTCAGCTTTTCCGAAACTACCGATAGCCATGAGCAGATTTAGATTTTTATCTGCCTTGTGCGCTTTGTCAAAACTTGTGAAATAGATATTACCAAGATCGTCAGTTGCCAGGTTGTCGATCCACGGAAATGCCCAATAAGCTTCATTCTGGAATACGCCGTTTTCATTAAATCTTATTACGCGCGCGGCAACATTATTCGGATCGTTATTGGCGACGATGATCGACCCGTCATTTTCGACAGCGATATCGCCCGGGCCTGACAATTGTCCTACACCAGTTCCACCCTCACCGAAACTCAAAACGTGTACACCACCCGTTGTAAATTTCTGGATCCGGTTATTCCCCGCGTCAACAACGTACAGATATCCTGTTTTTGAGATTGCGATGCCGCGAGGTTGATTAAATTGCCCGTCGCCGGTTCCTTGTGATCCGATCGTTTGCAGGTGCGTCCCGGCAGCATCGTACTTTTGAATACGATGAGAAATGTCGTCTGAAACAAAGATGTTTCCATCTTCATCCAGTGCAATATTGGTTGCAGCAAGTAATTGGTCCGTACCTGCGCCTTTTGTTCCAATAATTAATTTCAAAGTTCTGTCTGCACCGAATTTCTGCACGCGACCGTTGTGGTAATCAGAAACGTAACGATCACCATGTTTATCGCGCGAGATGTCTGAGACAAAATTAAATGCTCCGGGTTGATTTCTTATTGGTCCAAGAGTGTCGATTACAGTTTCAGTCTCATCAAATAGCATCAAACCATTTATCCAGTCAGATACATAAAGACCATTTGGTGCGGCTTTGATTCCGTTTGCACGATCAGCCACTCCGTCACCGAAAAGCCCCTGATACACACCGACGTTATCGATGTAATGAATTCGGCCATTGAATTCCTGAAAGAAAATTCTTCCGCTTCCGCTTACTGTGAACTCCATTCCCGGCCAGTTCGATGATACGCCAGCAAGAGCCGCGAGATCCAATGAACTGGCGTATGTTCCATCTGGATTGAATTTATCAATGCGAGCGTACGTAGGAATGATTGCATAGAAATATCCGTTTTCATCAACTTCAAGGTCAATGTAGAGATCAGTTTCGGGCTGGCCCGTCAAAGCAATAGTTTCAATGAATGCTCCTGTTGTTCCATCGTACTTTTGAATGTTGTGATCAAATCTGCCAATAGTGAGCAAATTTTGGGAGCCGTCAATCGCAATTCCCCACGCGCTCGGAACAGGGATGTTGAACAACACTGTGCCTGCATCGCTAAACTTTACAACTTTTGAATTGATCTCATCCGAGACGAAAAGCGACCCGGTGCTGTCTGCCTCGAAATCACTTGCTGAAACAGTCCAGTCAATTGGAAAAGAATTTAAGACTGTGCCTGTATTATCCAGGTGAAAAACGTCGCTTGTGAAGTTGTCACGCACGAAAAGGTTACCATTGCCGGCGACCGCAAGTTTCGCAGCATCGAAGTCTTCAATGCCGAGGGCGGATGCACCAAGTTTATCCAGATACGTGTATCCTGATTCGTTGAACGCCTCGGGGCTGATAATACGCACCTCGAAGTTTCCACTAAACAGACTACCCGCGATTTCAGGATGCGTTGCCTGGGTCGAGTAACGATCGCCATCTGCTGAGGTTACGTTCTCTATCACGAGTGAGGAGCCTGTAGCACCACTGATATCATTAAGGAAAGTTCGCCACTGATAAACAGCGCCTGTTCCTGCGTCGAATGTTAGGGTCAGCGTTTCACCGGTTAACAATTCCACATCTCCGCCAGGGAAATTTTTCTGAGGAAACATAGTAAGATTAGCCACATCGTTGTTCGGAACCAGGCTATTGAAATTCAGATAATTCTCCGCAATGTTTCCAAATCCAAGGGACATCGAAGAGATGTCTGGGAAGGATGTGAAATTATTGAACTCAATAGCGAAGTATTGAAGATTGGTTAACGTTCCAAAAGATTCAGGGAACGCACCGCTAAAGTTGTTACGCTGAATAAAGAAATCTGTCAGTTGCGTGAGGTTTCCGATTGTTGAGGGAAATTCTCCTGTAAAATTGTTACCATCAAGCCACAGTCTCCGAAGGTTTACAAGATTGCCGAGTTCTACAGGAATTGCCCCGGTCAACTGACCGTTTCCTGCAAACCCGAGAGTATGAAGATTCGTGAGATTAAAAAGCTCGACGGGTAGCGCACCCGTTAGTTGGTTACCACCCAAATCAAGATGTGTCAATGCATCAAGTTGTCCGATTGACGCGGGAACAGCACCAATTAGGTTATTTCCGGTTAACATCAATTGAGACACACGGCCATTTTCAACCGTTACGCCATGCCATTGGTAAACAGGATTGCCAGGCTGGAGCCATCCTCCCTGATTAGTCCATGAGGCGCCTGCTGTTGCATTATAAAGGTCAATGAGAGCAAGAGAATCTGCTTCCAAAACGGCTGGAGAAATGAAATTCCAACCTGCATTGTTACCGTTGTCGAACGAATTGATTGCATTGAATTCAGCACCGCCTGTTGCGATGTTGTCGCGGATATGTGCATACGTTACATTGATTTCGCCGGACGCCTTTGAAATCGTCGAAGGCGCGCCAGGTGTTTGTGTCTGGATCGTAATTGGAAGCGATGCGGTTCCGTTTGCATTTAGTGCGTTGATAACTGTTGTTGAGCTATCCTGAAGGGTCAGGGTAGTTCCTGGTGCAACGGTCAGTTGCTGGTAGGTATTTCCATTTCTGATAAACGCAGAGGAACTAAGCATGACGTTATTAAAGTCTATACCCGTAGCCTGTACGTTATAATTACCATTTACGGTGATCGTTCCATTGTCGTCAGTGATGGTACTGTTAGCAAGCATTGTAAAGGCTCCGCCACCAACTGTGCTGTTTGTCATATTTAGATGAACAGGCCGGCCGACAGCGCTGTTCAGCCAGAAATATCCTGAAGGCTGAACAAATATTTCGTTTCCGTTTGTGACCAGCGATCCTGTAAACACGTATACGAAAGCGTGGTTAATTCTACTTAAAACATTCGCATTCACATTAGAACCAAGTCCGCCCGGTCTGATGCCGCCGTAGTTGAATGCAAGCCAGCAATCTTCTCCCAGGTAATGATTCTTTAAATCAAGGTCATAATCGATTTCCGGCGTCATTTCAAATTCAGCGTGATGGAAGTCGACGATCATGTTTTCATCAAGGTAGATCGAACCCGAAACACTACTCGCAAGCCACGGTGATGTCTCTGCGCGTACCCTGAACGTTGGATTGTTGGTAACTCCGCGCCAATCCATCGTGCGGAAAACAACACCTTTCGCGTCACCTGAATCCGGAACATTCACAACCTGGTCAGGGAGCGTGAACGAGTTTGCATCGAAAGTCACGTTGTCCTCAAACGAGGGAATTACGCCAGCAGACGTGCCGCCTGAAGTTGTTGACCAATGGTTTGGATCATTCCAGTTACCGCCGTTTCCGATCCAGTAAAAGCTTTCAAGGAACCCTACGTTGATGTCTCCACTTTCGATCATGGTTCCGGTAATTGAGTTTGAAACCTGAAGTCGGTAGACTCCTTCATCAGCACTTGAGGTGGTTGCGCGATTGTATGCATCGCTGATTTCTCCGCCGATCGCAATATCATTTTTGAGCCACTGATACGAGTTGGCTGATCCGCCGACTGCGAACGACAGGTCTAACGGCCCGCCATTGGCATTGACAAACTGCGGAATTGAAAAAGGATTTTGCGGATCCAGGATAACACCTGAAAGACTCACGTTCGGCTCCAGATCCTCAAATGTGAAACTGTTATAACTAATATCACAGTATGCGATTGAAGATAATCCCGACAATGCTGGAAGATCTGTTAACTGGTTTTGCGAAATGTTCAGGTGAACAAGGTACATCAGGTTATTGATCGTCGATGGAACGGCACCCTGCAGGCTATTACCGAATAACATCAGTTGATCGAGATTTAGGATATCTCCAATTGAAGAAGGTATCGAGCCAGTGAATCTGTTTGCACCCAAATTCAGAACAAGCAGATTGCTCAGATTTCCAATAGTAGCAGGAATTTCGCCACCGATAAGGTTGCTGTTCAGATCGAGTAAGGTCAAACCTGTTAGATTGACAATCTCGCCAGGCAGCATTCCCCGCAGGTTATTGCCTGAAAGGTTTAGCTGTGTTACACGATCGCCATTTGTTGTAACACCATGCCAGGTATTCAGCGGACCGGTTAGCCAGTTGGTCTTATTCGTCCAGTTCGTTCCTATTGTAGAGTTGTAAAGTGCAACCAAGGCAAGCGAGTCACCTTGATTCGACACAAATGTCCAGCCGCTGTTATTACCGCCATCAATGGAATTGAAGGCTTTAAATTGGCCACCACCCGTGGCTGTGATATCGGAAATTGTTGCATAATGCACATCAATATTATTCGTTGAGCTTATCGTTGCTGAACTATCGGCGGAAGCTGCGAGCGCTATGGGATTTCCGGACGTGCCATTGGCAATCAGGTTTCCGATCGTTTGTGTATATCCGCTTCGGAAACGAAATACACTGCCAGGTACTAGTACAAGGTTCTGGATCATGTTGTCGCCGCCCGTTCCAGAAAAAACAGTATCAGCGATTTGGATATAGTTCAAATCAGCATTTGCCGATCTAAATTCTTCACGAAGAACGATAGTAGCATTATCATCTACGAAAGAGTTGTACGACGTCAGCTGAATCGTTCCGAGGTCCAGCATCGAGTTCGAGATGTCGACATTCGCTGTTCCACTGAGCCAAAGCGCCGGATAATTATCATTTTGTCCGAGGAAGGTATAACCATTCAGGTTGAAAGTTCCCTGGGCCATGTATAACCAGGCGTGGTTAATGTCACTCAATACGTTACAGACAGCCGGCGAATTGAAATAAATAAAACAATTCATGCCGAGGTAGTGATTACGCGAATCGAAATCATAGTCAGCAGTACCCTCGAAGTAAAGTTCCGCTTTGTCAAAATCAATCGTCATGTTATCATCGAAGTATAACGAGCCGCGAATAGAGTTGCCTATCCAGTCGGATGAATCGACCCGTATACGAAACGTTGGATTATTCGTTACGCCGCGCCAATCCATTCCACCACATGCCATTCCAAACAAACTTCCGTCGTCGGAAATGGTTACGATTTGACCAGGAGCGGTAAACGAGTTTGCATCAAACCGTACAAGGTCGGCACCGTCCGGAATTGTTCCTGCCGAGGCCCCCCCCGATGTAAGAGACCAGTGTGCCGCGTCTTTCCAGTTACCACCATCACTGACCCAATAAAATGTTGCAGTACCGAAATTCCAACCCGTGTTGTTTCCATTGTCAGTAGAACCGTAGGCGTTGAAAGTTGCCCCACCAGTTGCCGTCGCGTCCGTCATGTTCACGTAAAACAGGTTTACGGTGCCGGTACTTTTGCTAAGCATATAAGAAGTGCCTGGGCTGGTAGAGATAAAGGTTATCGGTGTGTTTGATGACCCATTCGCCGTAAGTGCTCCAATCGTTTGAGTATATGATGCCGGAAATTCAACGGTGGAGTTTCCTGTGACATTAAGTGACTGGAAAAAGTTTCCCTGAGAAGCTCCCATTGACACGTAGCCATCAAATGTCACATCGTTAAAAGCCTGGCTTGCTGCTATAAGCGAATACCGAATGGTTATTGAACTGTTTGCTGCGGTAATCATGGAACTGCCGTCAATGCGTAGCTCGCCTACATCCACAATGGAATTAGATATGTCAAGCGTAGGGGCATCCGCAGCTTCAGTCCGCAAGAAACCTGTTGCATCTGAAGTTATGGTAAAGCCATTGCTTTGAAATGTTCCCTTGGAAACAATTACAGACGCATTATTAAGATCACTCAATAATGCGCACGTAACCGCCTCCCCAGGCCTGCCTGCCGCTGCACCAAAATTAATTGCAAATGAAGTATTACTAAGATTATGACCGCGTGT
>DASPJN010000210.1:0-3250 GCA_035628595.1 Chryseosolibacter sp. | reverse complement strand
GAAGAAGATTGTCTCGCTGGCCGTATCCTATCCTGTCTCCGTCCTCATGATGGTATTGGCTGTCATTTTGTTGGGCTTCATTTCGTTCGGGAAACTCGGCATTGAGTTAGTCCCTGAATTGAAGAACCCTACTTTGTTTGTCGAACTGAAGGCTGGGATCAAACCTCCGTCCGAAGTTGAAAAACAATTCATCGAGTCGATCGAATCAATGGCGATAAAGCAAAGTGGCGCCGTTGAAGTTAGTTCGATCAGTCAGACGGGTTACGGACGTGTCACTGTTCAGTACGATTGGAACAAGGATATGGACGAGGCATTTCTCGATCTTCAAAAAACGCTGTCTTCATTTTCAATGAATGACGAGATCGATGAGTTTGTGATTTCGCAGTTTGATCCAAATGCAGATCCGGTCATGATTCTGGGTATTTATAACCCTGCATCAAATGATACAGAGGCGTTGAGGAAAGTTGCAGAGAATAATTTCAGAAACGAGCTCGTCAAACTTCCTGGTATTGCTGAAGTACGGTTGTCTGGTGAACAGGAAAAAGAGCTGGTGTTAGAAACCGATCCGGATCTATTAGCCTCGTTCGGTTTAACAGTGAATGATCTCGTTACAAAAATCCAAAACTATAATAAAAGTGTATCGGGTGGTTTCATCGAAGAGCTCGGTCGCAAGTATGTGATCAAAGGTTTGGGCATCATTGAAAAGCCGGAAGATCTTCAAGAGTTAGTGGTTGGCTATACGAAAACTACAAACGTTGTGGCGAACCCGGAAAAGCCCGCCTTATCGACAACGCCATCGGCGACTAATAACAACGCACCTACTGCCGATCAGGTGCCTGTTCTTCTCCGAGAAGTAGCCACCATAAGAATCGCCAATAAGGAAGAGGCAAGCATCGTCAGGGTGAACCAAAAAAGAAGTATTGGGATGTCGATCTATAAAGAGACGAATTATAACACGGTCAACGCGGTTGATGAACTGATGGCGTTTCTCGAGCGATTGAAGAAGACGGTGCCCGGTTACGAGTTTGTGATCATCCAAAATCAGGGACGATTTATTCAGGGCGCCATCGACGAGGTAAAGGAATCCGGATTGTACGGTGTTTTCTTTGCTGTGCTGGTCTTGTTTCTCTTCCTGCGAAGAATCGGATCGACACTCATCATCAGCATCGTTATCCCCATTTCCATCATTGCTACATTCAATCTGATGTACTTCAACGGCCTCACGCTAAATGTAATGACGCTTGGTGGTTTGGCGTTGAGCGCTGGAATGCTCGTGGATATCGCCATCGTTGTTGTTGAGAATATTTTTCGCAAGCGGGAAGAAGGATTAAGTGTTTTTGATGCGGCAGTCGAGGGCACGGCCGAGGTGAGCGGCGCCATCACCGCTTCGACGCTTACCTGTATTGTTGTGTTTCTGCCGATCGTGTATTTGCAAGGGCCTTCAGGAGAACTTTTTAAAGACCAGGCATGGACAGTTGCGTTCTCGCAGTTTGCTTCATTATTCGTAGCGATCCTCGTAATACCAATGCTTTTTGCTCAATTTTTTCGTAAGGATAAAGTGTTTGCGAAAGAAAAGAAAGTGTTCTCTGATGAGAAGCATATCCGATTTAAATGGTATCGCTCGCTGCTCGAAATAGTTCTGTATCGCAAGACTGCCTGGATCGTTGCTTCCTTTCTGATGATCATCGGCACCGCGTTTCTCCTTCCGATCATTGGAAGTGAATATATGCCGCAGTCAGATACGCGGGCGATCTCGGTAGATGTTACATTGACGAATGGAACCCCCCTGTCGAGAACCTCGGCAACGGTCAGCCAGATTGAAGCACAACTTTTGCAATTATTCGAGGGGCAACTTGATAAGATCTATTCCCACATCGGTCCGCAACAACGCCAATCGGGCATCAAGAACGAAAACGTGTACAATGAAAACAAAGCTAATCTGAAGCTAATTTTCAAAGAAGATATTGAATTGGATATCACTCCTGTTACGTCAAAACTGTCCGCGTATTTTGAATCGCTGCCAGGTATTGAGGCTACATTTTCCAATGACGAAAGTGCGCTTTATGCAGTGATGGGCGATGTGCAGATGCCACTGGTAGTCGAAATCAGCGGCGCGGATTTTGACAAGCTTCGTCCCCTCTCCGACTCTGTCATGATGATCATGGCTTCCAATCCGCTTGTTTACGATCCGGTGACAGATCTTGAAGAAGGCGTGCCTCAGGTGTTGGTAGACGTAGATAAATACAGGGCTGGACTATTTAATTTGTCGATCGATGATGTGATCGTTCAGATTAAAGATCAGCTTGAAGGTAAAAATGCGGGCACAATCGAGCGTGGCGGAGAAATGCAGGATATCAAAATAAAAGTACCGGAAGTTTCGCTCGCCGGTCTTGAAAACATCAGAATCAAGAGCGGCCAGCGTGAGTTTCCGTTAAGTGAAATTTCAACAGTAAGCGTGAAGTACGCGAGTAACTCCATCTTCCGAAGAAATCAAACGCGGACGGTAACGATCGGCGCTCGCGTAAATCAGGATGAACCATACGACAAAGTGGTGAAATCTATTGAAAGTTCACTGGCGAAATTGTCAGTACCACCGCAATACAAGATAAAAGTTGCCGGCCAGGAAATTCGCCGACAGGAGTCGGTTGAGAATCTGACATTCGCGTTGATCTTGTCGATCATATTGGTGTACATGGTACTGGCATCACAGTTTGAATCGGTGTTGCATCCATTCACCATCCTGCTAACGATTCCTTTTGCGGTTGTCGGGGCGATCCTCGCATTTTTTGTTCTTGGAATGCCCCTGAACATGATGAGTTTTATCGGGATCATTTTGCTCGGAGGTATCGCGGTTAACAACTCCATTATGATCGTTGACTGCATTAACCAGAACCGGGAGAACGGAATGGATCTACGTGAAGCGATTCTGGATGCTGCCGAACGCAGGTTGAGACCGATCATGATGACAACACTAACGACAATACTTGGACTTCTCCCATTAACACTTGGCTTCGGAGAAAGTGCTGCGTTGCGGGCGCCTATTGCTATTGCTGTTATTGGTGGCATGGTAACGTCAACACTGCTCACACTTGTCATTATCCCTTGTTATTACGAAGGAATTGAGAATGTTATTGAAAGGCTTCGTGGCAAGAAAAAGGCCGAAGTTGGATTTAGTGTATGAGGGACGAAGTTTTAAAGTTCAAGGTTCAAGGTTTAAAGTTAAAAGCTCGGAGCCGCAGTTAGAATAGCA
>DASPJN010000209.1:0-2964 GCA_035628595.1 Chryseosolibacter sp. | reverse complement strand
TTCGAGGTATCCGAGGTCTTTGAACGTTTGGTCAATGATATTTTTAAGATCGACCTTACCGATGTTGACTTCCATCTTCAGATTCTTGGAATGGCTCAGCACATCACCGATAAAATGATCCAGCGCCTGAACCTTTTCACCTATGATATCAATGTAATCCATCGGGTTGTCCGTGTTTCCCGGAAGGCGCGATAAATTTACAAGACCCAGAATAGATGAAAGGGGTGCACGCAGATCATGCGATATTTTATATACAAAATTGTCGAGCTCTGTGTTTCTGATCTTAAGTTCCTCTTCAACACGTTTACGATCGGTTATATCGACATAAACACCATAGATACCGATCGCCTGATTGTCAAGCATAACAGGTACGCCGCACAAGATCACATTTACAAGATCACCGCTTCTGTGACGTCGTATTGTTTCAATGCTCACAACCTGATTCGAAGCGATGAGGTTGTTGAGATCGATACCTTCATTCCGCAATTCATCAGGAACGATAAAGTCGTTCAAATTCCGGCCACGAAGTTCACTTCTGTCGTAACCAAACATTTGCTCAAACCCACGATTCACCTGGAACACTTTTCCATTCTCATCCAACATCACAACAGCCATCGGCACATTCTGGAACAACTGCGTAAACAGTGTCTCATTCTTCTTGATTCGGGCTTCCGTTACTTTCTTTTCTGTGATATCCCGAAAGATTACCTGGATACATTGCTCTTCCTGATATTGAAACGGAAACGCCATTGCTTCCACGTCGATAGGCTTTCCATCCGCGCGCAGATATTTCTGTTCCATCATCGGTGCCGGAACGCCGTTCGATAACTCCTTCATGCGCTCGGCGACCTTAAACCTGTACTCCGGATGTACAAAATCGAGCACGTTTGCTCCGATCAAGCCATGGGTATTCTTAATCCCGAAAATCGCATACGCCTGTGTATTGGCGTACAACAATTCGCCGTGTTTATGGATTACAATGCCAATCGGTAATCTTTCGACAAGTGATTGGTATCGGAGCTCGCTTTCCTTCTGGGCTTCTTTTCGATCGGTAATGTCCTGTATAAATCCACGTCTTCGGATGCTCCCGTCTACCACCTCATGATTAGACCTGCATTCAATCCACCTGAGCTGTCCGCGCACGTTTACTCGTCCCTCCCAATTCCATTCTGTACCCCTTGCCATACACTCCTCAGATGTTGCATGCAGATAAATCAAGTCCTCTTCGTGAATAACTTTTTCAAGAACAACGTGATCGTCCATCACTGCGGCAGCATCAACACCCAGGATTTCCTTTGCTGAATCGCTAATAAATGTAAATTGTTTCTTTCCATCGGGATAAATCACAAATTCGTAAAGAACTGCTGGTAAATGCTTGAAGAGATCGTGCATTTTGGCCTTCGATGGTTTGGTTGTTTGTGGACACACTTCGAAATGTGCGCCACAAGATAATCCATCTCTATCACAAAACAATATTTTAGATTCCTTCCTTAATGCAATATTTACCGGGGAATATGAACAAAATGCGCCTCATTAATTTGTGGAAACACTGCTTCGGATGAAGCCTGCGCAGAAATAGCGTACGGATTTGACTTCGAAACCTGAAACCTTAAGTGCAGTGGCCCAGTCAGGTAATCTTGAATTTTCAACAGAACCAATGCGCCTGAACATCAGGTACATCAATTGAAGCATGAAATTGTGCCACGGCTTGACCGCAACAAAATCGGTTACAAGCCAAAGAGCCTTTCTGGACAGCCTGCTTTTTATTACAGAAAGAACTTGTAGAAGTTCCGGTTCCGGAAACAGGTCAAAGTAGAAGTTTGTTATCACCGCGTCGAAATAGACATCATCAGGTATATATTCTTCCGTCCCGTGAACAAATCGAATATGAGTTGTCGGTGAAACTCGCTGTTTGGCTCGCGCAATCATCTCAGCCGAAGCATCGATAAAAACAATCGTTGCCTGTGGTGCATTATCAAGAACCAATGGAAGAATACGTCCGGTTCCGCCACCAAGAATTAAGATAGCTTTGCTGCCTCGTAGCTCACCGATAAATGTAAGCTGCGAACGATGCAGGGAGCCCCAAAACACCAATGTCCCCAACAGATCATAGAATGGAGCAATCACATTGAAAGTGTTTAAGCGACGTGTCACAGGACTGCCATTAACGGGATAAAAAAAACAGCATCACCGATAAGACGATATCGTTCGTGTTTAGCGAAAAGATCACTATTCCGAAAAATCCATAGCAAAACGCTTCCCATCAAAATAATGCACAAAGAAGAAGGGCTATAGCTTGAAAGAAAAACGTAGCTAACCGCCATGGCAAAAAACGCGATAAACAAGCCTGAAATGAATTTTTTTGCCTTCGAAGGACCGATAAACGTGACGAAAGAAAATAGTCTGTCGCGCTTGTCGCGCTCGTGATCAAAAAGTGAAAAAAGATAAAGATTGATCAGTGCCACAAGGAAGAAAGCAACAATTGCCAATATCTCATTAAGTGATAGCCATTCCGTTGTAGACACACATGATGGAAGTAAAACGCCTGCTGTATAGATCGCCGAAACAAATATTTCCTTGCCGTAAAAAAACCGTCGCTGAAAGAGTAAATAGACAGCGACCGCGACGGCAAGCAGAATCCCAGCAAAAAGCAACTCACGGCGGATATAAAACAGAAGCACCAGATTAAATCCTATTGCAATGATGAGCGCAATCGTGAGCCCAATCCTGTATCGCTGATGAAAACGATGACGGGCAGACGCTGCCTCGCCTTCAATTAACATTGCGTCGCGAAGATGGTCGGCCGTATAGATAATCCAGACAGTTAATGCCAACGCCCCAATTCCGTAAGGAAGAATATCGACACCAAGAATTTTTGAGAAAAACACCGCGCATATCACCGCGCCTAACGCAACATCAATGCTCAGGATGTTCAGGTATGTATAAAACCGAACTAGCGCTTTC
>DASPJN010000208.1:0-10954 GCA_035628595.1 Chryseosolibacter sp. | reverse complement strand
TCATGTCTTCGGCCAGCAAAGTTTTGCCGGCCTTTTGCGCACCCAACAGAACCACGTTCTTGATGTGCTTTTCATCATAGATCTTCATGCGTGAAAGGTGTTTTAATTAAGCAGCCCGCGATATCCCCAGGGCACACCGATCCGGCCCCGAAATACGTCAGGCAGCGAATGTATTAAGACCAACAGGAAGGAAAGTGTAGATGAAAGTAAGAAATTTTATGGCCGGGTACAATCACACAAACCGAAAGTTTCAGATCGGAACTGATCGGCCCGTTATGCTAAGCAGTCTGCTTATGCACCCGCGGTGGAATTAGCGAAATTGGCATTTACTATTTCCCTGTATCGCACTTCGATTGCCGACTCCGCACTCCTTGTAATAATGGTGATTGTTCGTCCATAGTACATGTCAATTTAGATGTTTAAACTCGATTGACGCAGCTTAAGAGAACAGACTCGAATATCGACCTCACATCCTTAGTTACCGAATCTACATTCTTGATTATCGACTTCACATCCTGAATTATCGAATCAACATCCTTAGTTATTCAACTTGCCGGCTTGAATATCCATTCTACTTCTTTGTCCAGCGTTCCGCAATGTCTGAACATCGATGCTGCAAGTTCGAATATCCATCACGCATTGTTGGACATTCATTCTACAAGTGCGTAGTGACCTTGCCAATGTTTGTATGAGCACTTGTAGTCCTTGTATAAGCACTTGCCATCCTTGGATGACCATGTGTAATAGTCGTAGCACGATCATTTGGCCTCGGATGAGCCTCTTACATTTTCGGCTAACCTCTTGTAATCCTTGTATTGATGCCCGGAATGTTTGGGTAATCACTTGTGATCTTTGTACACCCACGTCGCATTTCCATATTATCACATTACAATTACGTGGTAACGATCTGGCAGGTGTGTATAACCGGTTTACATGTTGGTAAACCCATTTTGCATGTTCGTATTATCCGTTCGACAAGTCTGTAATGGAATTTTGGAAAGGTTTGTACTGGAGCCAGGCTGGTTCTGCCCATATTCTGCGGTAAAGGATTACTTCGGTTCCACCAACGCGTTTGGTATCACGATCGGTGAGCTTGCCAAATCTTAAATGTTAAATCTAAAATTTCTTATTTGGTTTTCTCCTTCGCGATATCATACCCCAGCACTTTCAGCATGCTTTCACTAGACTGCTCAGGCGCAAAAAGTGTCGATGTGATTTCGCCGTCTTCATTCCTGTCGATCAAAACGTGCTTCGGTGCGGGAACAAGGCAATGCTGTATGCCGCCATATCCGCCAAGTGATTCCTGGTAAGCGCCGGTGTGGAAGAAACCGATGTATAGTGGTTCTTCATCGTTGATCATCGGCAAGAAAACTTCTCCCGTGTGTGCTTCGGAATTGTAGTAGTCCATGCTGTCACACGTAAGTCCACCCATGTTTACTTTGTGATACGGATCGTCCCACTTATTGCACGCAAGGAGGATATACTTTTGATTGAGACCCCATGCATCCGGCAGGTGTGTGATGAATGAGCCGTCGATCATATACCAAAGCTCTTTATCGTTCTGAAGCTTCTGATCGATCACTTTATAAAGCACGGCGCCACTTTCACCAACGGTATAGCTACCGAATTCGGTGAAGATGTTTGGCACCTCCACGTTGTTCTTATCGCAGATCCATTTGATGTTTTCCACGATCTGCTCGATCATGTATTTATAATCGTAGTGGAACGTAAGTGAAGTTTTGATTGGAAAACCACCGCCAATGTCAATTGAATCGAGCGATGGGCAAATTTTCTTCAGCTCACAATATTTGAAAATAAAGCGGCTGAGTTCGCTCCAGTAATATGCAGTGTCTTTGATACCGGTGTTGATAAAAAAGTGAAGCATCTTCAGCGAAGCCTTCTCACTCTTTTCGATCTTATCCCTGTAAAAGTTAGTAATGTCGCTGTAGCGGATACCCAGTCTCGAAGTGTAAAACTCGAACTTTGGCTCCTCATCTGCCGCTACACGGATTCCAACCTGATACTTTCCGTTAACAAACTTTTCATAGTCGTCGATCTCGCCCATTTTATCGAGGATCGGCATGCAGTTAACAAATCCTTCATTCAGCAACTCAGAAATATACTGTGTGTACAGCGGCATTTTGAAGCCATTGCAAAGAATGTAAGTGTCTTTAGAGATCTTTCCTCGCTTGTAAAGAGACCAGATAATTGGAATATCGAATGACGACGACGTTTCGATGTGAACGTCATTGTTTTTTGTCGCTTCTTCTAATACAAATGAAAAATGAGACGACTTGGTACAATAACAGTATGTGTACTTTCCATTGTACTTAAAGCGCTCGATCGCGTTGTTAAATGTCGCCTGAACGAACCGGATGTTTTCGCTTATCCTGGGAAGGTAAGTGAGTTTGAGCGGTGTGCCGTATTGTTTAATGATGTCCATGACCGGTACATCGTTAAACAGTAACTCGTGCTCACGTACTTTAAACTCTTTTTGAGGGAATTCGAAGGTTTGCTCAATCAGTTCGCGGTAAGTCTTCATTTATCATTCAATGCCTGCTTGCCGCAGGCTGGCATAATCGGTTTATGTAAAACACTTTTTAAACTGACCTGGCCTTTTTTTAGTTTGCCCAACCGGATTTAATGCGAATTAATGTAGTTAAGCCACTATTGCCATTTACGAAAGAGTGCAATATTGGGATAATTTTGCCATCTTTGCAATACACTAAAAAGCGATGACAGTCCGTTCTATGTCCGTTATTCCTGCTCCGTTGCCCAGCGGAACATTCGTCTTGCCCGACTTCTAACGCGGCCCGTTTCAGGAAATCACCCGGATTGCTTACAATTCCAAAAATCATAAAATACCTCGAAGTACCGATAACTCAAGACGTGTGCTTGGGTTGGAAGGAAAAAGACAAAATTAAGTATGAAAGAAATAAAGATCATAGAAGTTAAATCAGAAATCGGTGCCGGAACGCGTGGAGCCAGCCTCGGCGTGGAAGCGTTGAAAATTGCGAGCCTCGATCTGAACTCTGATTTCTTCAAGCAGTACGATTCTATTGAAGTTGAAAACGTGAATGAACTGCTGTTCGACGGCGCAAAACACTCTTACGCAAAGTTTATCGACGGCGTTCTCATCATGGAGGAGCGCGTTTGCCTCGAAGTTTACGAAACAATTTTTGATGACTTCTTCCCATTGATCATGGCCGGCGATCACAGTACCGCTTACGGAACAATTGCCGGTATTAAGAAAGCTTATCCCAAGATCAGACTTGGTGTAATCTGGATTGATGCCCACGCTGACTTTCACACGCCTTTTACAACGCCGTCAGGTAATATGCACGGTATGCCCCTGGCAATGGCTTGTGGGATCGATAACCTGGAGTGTAAGGTGAATGATCCGCGGGGGGAGACACTCGACTACTGGGAACAGATCAAGAACGTCGGGATGCCGGGCCCCAAGATTTACCCTGAAGATATTGTGTATATCGCGGTGCGCGATCTCGAAAAACCGGAGAATTATCTCATCAATAAATACAACGTTAACTTTCTTGAAGTTGAAGATGTGAAAAAACACGGCGCCGCCAAGATCGCTGAAAAGACATTGGCGATGCTTGATCATTGCGACATGATCTACATTTCTTTTGATGTTGATAGTATGGACTCGCGCATTTCAACAGGAACGGGAACACCTGTGCCGAACGGCCTTACCGTTGATGAAGCAAAAGAGCTTAATGCCGAGCTGGCGAAAAGCCCGAAGGTTTGTGTGTGGGAGATCGTGGAGGTAAATCCGACGCTTGATACTGAAAACCGGATGGCGGAGGGCGCTTTTGAAATCGTCGAAGCTACCGCGAAGTCGCTGGTAAATCGCCCCGTGATGGCCGAGTAATCGTCCGGGAAATATTTTTTCTATTCCTTTCTTTTTTCGAGTACAGCAATGAGACTTCTGATTGTTGTCATCAGGTTATTTCTGATTACCGGATCGGTGAAAATTCTCGGTATGCTCGATGGTTTTGACAGGATGCGGTAGCTAGCGCTGGTGGTATTATCGTCGACTCTCTCTAGTGTCCACGTCCCATAAAGCGTCATGCGTGTAACGCCATCCCGCACCGGAGCTCGTTTATCATCCACTTTAGACTTAAACGTAATGTGTATTTTGTCAGGTGTGGATATTTTTTCGATCTGGTATTGGAGATAGTGATCCTGATCGCTGACAGGCCACGGGATGTTATGGTATGAGTATTCCTCCCAATATGTGCTGTCAGATGTTGGGTAAACTTTGAATTCAGTTACATGATCCTGCCACGACTGAATTTTCTTTTCATTTCTCAGCAAAGCAAATGCTTCGGCAACGGTACAACGAATCACGAAATCACTCTTTACCTCTCTTGCTTTAACGGGAGGATCCGACTCCGGAAAAATGATCCATCGCTCATGGATAAAAATTTTCTCCTCTTCGCTTTTTCTTACTAATTCAAAATCTTCTTGCTGGGAATAAACGTTTACAAAAACCAGTGAGAATACAATCGCCAGATAACCTTTCCGCATGTCGGGATAAAAATGATGCTTTTTCTTAAATATATACGATGGAGAACATATCGTTGCTACCGTCACATACCTTTCGTCCTGTAAAGGAGGCGATTAAACGATTCCGGATCATAACGACCCATTAACTGAAATATTTGAAGGGTATCCGGAGGTTGAACTGATTTCGCTTTTTTTCACTTATTGTATACTTTCGCGTTTTCAATTAATAAAAGAAAAATGAGCCAGAACAGCCCAATTTCATCATTTTTAGACAAACACTTCCTTCACTTTAATGCAGCGGCTTTGGTAGATGCCGCAAAGGGGTATAAAAAGCACCTCGCCGAAGGCAAAAAAATGATGGTGACCCTTGCCGGTGCAATGAGTACAGGCGAGCTTGGAATAAGTTTCGCCGAAATGATCCGCCAGAATAAAGTACACATCATTTCATGTACCGGCGCGAACCTGGAAGAAGATATTATGAACCTTGTAGCGCATTCGCACTACAGGCGGATACCAAACTATCGTGACTTGACGCCACAGGATGAATGGGATTTATTAGGCAATCACCTGAACCGTGTAACAGATACTTGTATTCCAGAAGAGGAAGCTTTCCGCAGATTGCAAAAACATTTGTTTAAGGTTTGGAAAGATGCAGAAGATGCAGGCGAGCGTTTGTTTCCTCATGAATTCATGTTTCGCATGATCAACAGTGGCGATCTGAAACAATACTATGAGATCGATCCGAAGAATTCCTGGATGATCGCGGCTGCGGAGAAGAACATGCCGATGGTTGTTCCGGGTTGGGAAGATTCAACGATGGGCAACATCTTCGCTTCATACGTTGTAACCGGTGAACTGAAAGCTTCGACGATGAAGTCGGGTATTGAGTACATGGTGTGGCTTGCCGAGTGGTATACTAAGAATTCCGGAAAAGATGGAATCGGTTTCTTCCAGATCGGTGGTGGTATCGCCGGCGATTTCCCGATTTGTGTCGTGCCAATGCTACACCAGGATCTTGAAAGAGACAACGTTCCATTCTGGAGCTATTTCTGTCAGATCAGCGATTCAACGACAAGCTACGGATCATACTCCGGTGCAGTACCGAATGAAAAGATCACGTGGGGTAAGCTGAGTATCGACACGCCGAAATTTATTGTCGAAAGCGATGCAACGATTGTCGCTCCGCTCATCTTCGCTTACATTCTTGGGTGGTAACAACATTGAATTTTATTCAGGTTTCAGATTCATTCATTGATTTCTGAAACCTGATTTTCATTAAGAGCCGGTATCCGTCGGTATAGTAATTTGAATCTCAAACTGAATTTGGAATTTTCCATGATCAACCCAGAAGGAATTTTACGGACTGAAATACAGAAAGCAATAAAGGCGGTTTTTGGAGTTGACATGGAAACATTTCAACTCCAGCCGACCAACCAGGAGTTTGAAGGTTCTCACACCCTTGTTTGTTTTCCGTTAACCAAAGTAAGCAGGAAAGGTCCCGAGGAAACGGCTAAGCTCGTTGGCGATTACCTCGTTGCGAATACTACCATTGTTAACAGGTACAACGTGGTCAAAGGCTTTCTCAACCTGGTGTTGAATGATTCGCTTTGGATTCAAACCATCGCATCAATTTTCACAAAAGATGATTATGGCAATCTTCCGCGCAACGGCCAGGAAGTAATGGTTGAATATTCTTCGCCGAATACGAACAAGCCTCTTCACCTCGGCCACCTTCGGAATAACTTTCTCGGTTATTCAGTTGCGCAGATTCTAAAAGCAAATGGATTTACTGTTCATAAGGTACAGATCATCAATGATCGCGGTATCCATATTTGTAAATCCATGGCAGCATGGATGCTCTACGGAGAAGGTGAAACGCCACAACAAAGTGGAGTAAAGGGTGATCACCTTGTCGGGAAATATTATGTGGAGTTTGATAAGGCATACAAAGCACAGATCAAAGCACTGGTGGAGAAAGGCATGACGCAGGAACAGGCAGAGAAAGAAGCACCAGTAATGAAATTCGCTTCTGAGCTTTTGCTGAAATGGGAAGACAAAGATCAGCAAACCGTTGATCTGTGGAGGAAAATGAACGGCTGGGTGTATGAAGGATTCGACCAGACATACAAGGCAATGGGCGTCGACTTTGACAAGCTTTATTACGAATCTGAAACGTATTTGCTGGGCAAAGAAGTGGTGATGGATGGTCTGGCGAAGAATGTGTTTTTCAAAAAAGAAGATGGTTCTATTTGGGTTGATTTAACCAGCGACGGCCTTGACCAGAAGGTATTGATGCGTGCTGATGGCACTTCTGTTTACATGACGCAGGATATCGGAACCGCAATTCTTCGCTTTCGCGATTTCCCGAATATCACCGGTCAGATCTACACCGTTGGGAATGAACAGGAGTATCACTTCAAGGTACTATTCCTGATTCTGGCAAAGCTCGGCTACGACTGGGCAAAACGTTGTTATCACTTGTCGTATGGAATGGTTGACCTTCCAACAGGCAAAATGAAATCGCGGGAGGGAACAGTGGTTGATGCTGACGACCTCATGGCTGAAATGATCGGTGAAGCCGAAAAGCAGACACGTGAGTTGGGCAAGATCGAAGACATGCAAGGGGAGGAGGCGCTCCAACTTTACAGGATGATCGGATTAGGAGCGTTGAAGTTTTTCCTGCTAAAGGTAGATCCTAAGAAACGGATGTTGTTCGATCCGAATGAGTCGATACAACTGCAAGGTTTCACCGGGCCGTTTATTCAATACACACATGCGCGCATCCGGGCGATAATCAGAAAGGCAGAAAGTTCTAATATTTCCGTAACAGATGCTGAGCTCAAAGGGGTTACGGCATTGCAGCCATCCGAGTTGGAGCTTATCCGATTGCTTAGCACCTACGAAAATAAAATACGTGAAGCAGCGAAGGAATACTCGCCGGCGGTGATTGCTAACTTTGTATTTGAAGTAGCGAAGGCATACAATCAGTTTTATCAAAGCATTCCTATCTTCAACGAAACCGACCAATCGAAATTGAAGTTGCGCATTGCTCTCTCGCACACAGTTGCGCGCGTCTTAAAACATGGGATGTCATTGCTTGGAATTCAGGTTCCGGAAAAAATGTAGTAGCTGAAGTTCAACGACTCAGTAACGTTTTGTTCGAAACTAACTACGGGGATAAATGGGAAAGGAACACAAACCAGTACAGTACATTCGAATTCCAAAAAGCTTGTATTCGACTGACACAGGAAAACCGATCGACAAGTGTCTGATGTGCGAGAAATACTTATTGGTTGATGGCACGCCATATATGATCGAAAAAGCGGTGCGTCAGATCAGGGATCCAAAAGTAACTGAAGTTATTTTCGAGTACGCGATGTGTATGGATTGTATGGTGAAGATGAACAATGCTTTGAGCGTAGAATCACGTCAGCGAATCAATAATTATTTTGAAACGCATGCTGATATGGCCGGAAGGAGCGAGGCTTTGCTTCAAAGAAAAAGACTCACGCTCAAACCGTGGATCAATACATGCCTGATCAAAGGAACGCCGATTTCCGAAAGTTCGGAATACCAGATCGTCTGTCAGTGCGACGGAAAAAATCTGCTCTTTACCTATATGCCCTTCGCACTTTCGTTTGAAGCCATGGATGAAATCACAGGATTGTTATCAGCCAAAACGCTCGGCGAGATCGATGATTTCACAGGGAAATATTTCACCGGTCCACCGGAAGTGTCCGAGATCCTCAAGCGCAGAGTGATCGTCCTGTAATTTCCAGATTCGAGTTAATCTTTCTTTTTCTCCGAAGACGCTTTGAATTCAAGTGAGGTGGAGTTGACACAATAACGCATTCCTGTTTCTGTTGGTCCATCGTCGAACAAATGGCCCAGGTGGGAACCGCAACGTGCGCACATGATCTCAGTCCGGATCATGCCGTGAGTCTTGTCAACTTCGGTGACGATCTTGCCTCCCGCTATTTCTTTATCGAAGCTCGGCCACCCGCAGTGCGATTCAAACTTCATGTCTGATGAAAACAACTCGTTGCCGCATGCAGCGCAGTAGTACATCCCCTTCTCCTTATTCATCGTGAGTTTACCAGAAAAAGGTCGGTCTGTCCCTTTCTCTCTCAACACATAGTACTGTTCGGGTGTTAGAATTTTTTTCCATTCTTCTTCGGTGCGGACGATTTTTTTGGTTGTATCCATGGCAATGGTTTTTGAATCATTATCTGATGTTTGCGCCAACGCCTGATTGTCGCGATCCTTGCTGCATCCGCAGACGATCAGCAATGCCAGCACGAATATCGTTTTAATTGGTTTCATCATTGTGTTAAACATTTAAATGAAGTTTAAAGTTGCCTGATTCAGCGTTGAACGGCACTATTTAACATACGAAAAAAGCGTCGCGACCGGATTCTTGCAAAATTAGATACCGATTGGTACCTTTGTGCATGCGCAATCCGGAACAGACCCGCGACAAAATTCTTAAAAAAGCTGGAATCCTTTTTAACACAAAAGGATATAAGGCGACGTCGATCAGTGATATCACGGATGCGACAGGCTTTACCAAAGGCGCTATTTACCGGCATTTTGACAATAAAGAAGAGCTGGAAAGAGAAGGGCTTTTCTATTTGTCCGGTATCATGTTTACCGAAGTACGTGAACGCGTGAAGGCAGAGCTTACCGCTGGCAACAAACTGCGGGCAATGCTACGCTTCTTTGAGTCATACATTACCGCGCCGGTGGTGAAAGGTGGTTGTCCCCTCTTGAATGCGGCGATTGAGGCCGATGATGCACATCCGCAGCTTCGGAAAACCGCTGTACGTATTCTTGATATTTTATCTCAGTCACTCATCACGATTATCGAAAACGGAATCCGGTATAACCAGCTCAAGCCTGATACTGATAAACAATATTTCGCAACGCTGATCATTGCTTCACTGGAAGGCGCAATCATGATGAGCAAGCTCCGAGGAAATAACGATGACATTCGAATCGTGATCAAACACCTGGAAAAACAAATTGAGACGATAGAAGTATAAAAAAATTTGCCGTATTAGATACCATTCGGTATCTAATACGCACTAAAAAACGTTTAAGTAACAAAACCAGCAATACTGTGATGAAATCAGTTATCATTCGTTCAATGGGCCTGTATCTGAACACGCTCGCGCTTGTTTCTCCCCGGACGGCGGCGGAGAATGGTTTCCGGATCTTTTGTCGTCCCCTACGCGGTACGATCAATGAAAAGCAACATGCTTTTTTTAATTCTGCTGAACGTTCCATTATTGAGCACGATGATGAAAAGATCCAGGTTTACAAATGGGGAACGGGCGACAAGAAAGTAGTCTTTTTTCATGGGTGGCAAAGTCATACCTATCGATGGAAGAATTATATCGATGCATTGCCAAAAGACGAGTACACGATCTACGCGCTGGATGCCCCAGGACATGGTTTGTCATCTGGTAAATTTTTGTCGGTGCCGGTTTATGGATCACTTATTCAACAATTTCTTATCGGCTTAGGTGAAGTTGATACAATCATTGGTCATTCGCTCGGTGGATTCAGCATGTTATATACTTTTTATAGCTATCCGCTCTTGAGCGCAAAAAAAATGATCTTGCTCGCGCCGCCCGGTGAGGCAACAGATTTCCTGTCCTTTTACAAGGACACGCTAAAGCTGACAAACCGGTCGATGGAATTAATTCACGACCATTTTGAAAGTGTTTACCAGGTTCGCCCCGATTATTTTTCTGCGGCAAAGTTCGCTTCGTCAATCAAAATTCCAGGCTTGATCATACATGATAAACGTGATGAAGAAGCACCATTCAAGTATGCGCGCATGATTCATGAGCAGTGGAAAAAGTCTTCATTGCTGGCAACGGACGGATTTGGGCACAACCTACGCTCTACCGAAGTTGTACAGGCAGTGGTGACCTTTATTACAGCGAACGCGCATCAGCATCTGCAACGCGTGAGCTTGTAAGCTGTCAATCCACAACAACAAAAAAATAGCACCACAAAAACTCGTGGTGCTAAAAATTCATTTCTGAAATTTTATTTTCCTCCTGGCGGGCAGTGCTTGTTTAAGTATTGCGTGTAAAGTGTTGCAAGATGCTGAAATGTTCCTTCACCTTCGGATATACTGTGGGTCCGGTTGGGGTAAGCCATGAATTGGAATTGCTTATTATGCTTTACAAGTTCGTTCACGAGCATTTCAGCATTGGCGTAATGAACATTGTCATCACCCGTGCCATGGATATACAACAGATTTCCCTGCAGATTTTTCGCGTATGTGATCGGAGACCCTTTTATAAAGTCTTCCATATTTTCTTGTGGTAATCCCATATACCGCTCCTGGTAAATGTTATCATAGGTAAGCTGATTCGCGACAGCCGCCACCGCGATGCCTGTTTTGAAAATTTCG
>DASPJN010000207.1:0-23972 GCA_035628595.1 Chryseosolibacter sp. | reverse complement strand
TCCTCTTCATTCAGATATTGAATCGACGCTGTTGCGTTTTTCACTACAATCTTTATATAATCGTAACCAGACGTTCCTCTGTTATCTTTCACCTGAAGTTTCATAACATAAGTTCCCGAAACCAATCCAGAAAGCGTTGCTGTTGCAGATCTGTTGTTTGCCAACTTTGCGGTAGGTCCTGAAGTCTTCGACCACAGGTAGCTCACAATCGAGCCATCTGAATCACTGCCCGAACCTGTTAGCGCCAGGGATGATAACGGCAATGTTACGGTTTTGTCAGCACCTGCATTGGCAGTTGGTGGCTTATTAACAACTACGTTTACATCATCGGAGGAAACTGCGCCTTTGCTGTCCTTTGCGGTAAATCTGAAAGTATAACTTCCGGCAGCCAAGCCAGATAGTTTAAGTGTTTTTGTTGTCGTGCCCGACATAGAAGCTGATCCCCCTGCGATCTTCGTCCAACTGTAAGAAACGATGCTTCCATCTGAGTCAGACGCAGAGCCGTACACAGTAGCAGAACTTGTTGGCAGAATAACGAGCTTATCAACGCCCGCACTTACAGTAGGTGCCACGTTGCCGGTACTTGTAGTGGTATTTGTAGAACTCTTAACTGTTACCATTACATCATCATACTTCGTTGCACCTTTGTCGTCCTTCACTGTCAATCTGAACACGTAAGACCCCGCGACCAGATTTGAAAGTTTCAGGTCTTTAGTGGCCGCACCTGTCAACGTTGCCGTGCTTCCTGATCTTTTCGTCCATGCATAAGAGGCAATTGAACCATCTGAATCGGACGCAGTTCCATATAGGGTGATCGTATTTACCGGAAGTGTAATTGACTTATCAGATCCGACGCTTACCGTAGGCACCGCGTTGGTTGTTGACGACGACTTAACGACCACGTTCACATCATCTGTATCCGAAGAACCTTTGTCATCTTTCACAGTTAACGTAAACACATATGTACCAGCGACCATATTCGTAGTTTTCAACGTTTTTGTGCTTGTACCACTTAATGTAACCGCACCACCAGACTTCTTAGTCCACGTATAGCTTGCGACGGTACCATCGTTGTCGGTACCATTTCCATAAATAGAAGTCGAATTTGAAGGTAATGTCAATGTCTTATCCGCGCCGGCATTTGCAACGGGAGCAGCATTGGTTGTGCTTTCGGTCGTACCCGAAGATGAGCCATTTGTGAAACCAAGCATCCAGTTTAACGCATTCGTTTCTTTATAAACCTTATCCCAAACATTGTGACCCATCCCAGGGAAGATCGTAACCTTAGCAAGCGGGTTCGGCTTGTAGCTATTGATGGCATTGATCATGTTAATTGTAACGCTTTCGCCTACAACATTATCGGCATCACCGTGAAAGCCCCAGGTAGGAAGGTCGGCATTTCCAATAGCAGAAGCGCCCGACACAACGTTGTAACCACTGCAAACGGGAACTATTGCTGCAAAAACATTCGGATTGGCAGTCGCTACACTCCACACACCGCCGCCGCCAAGGCTAAGACCGGTCAGATAAATTCTGTTAGGATCAACACGGAGATACGTCTTTACGTAGTTGATCACTTCCATTACGTAGTTTCCAGTCCATCTTCCCATTGTCGTTTTCAGCTGGGGAGATATCAGGATAAATGGATACTGGGCGCCATACTTGACATACTTAGGCATACCAACATTGGCAACCCTGTTAACGTCTGTGAGCGTGTTGCCTTTCTCTTTAATACCATGCAACGAAATAACAATTGGATATCTGTTCGAATTGCTTTTATAGTCCTGAGGTAAATACTCCAGGAAACCGGTACCAGCAGGAGACATCTTGGCTGTCTGCTGCGCATAAACATTTGATACTACGATGGTAAATGAAATCACCAGGGCGAATAAAAACTTCTGCGTCATCCTTCTTAAGTTAATCCGTCACGCAACGGCAGGTTAAAAATTGTTTTAAGCGGTGTCATCAAGTTTATCCGAAGGCATTTGGCCGCTAACGAATAATATTCTTGTTAATCACACTGCGAAAAAACAATATTTTATGCGGAAGAAGTTTCTCAAAAAGGTGAGTTTCCACATAGCTCGGGGATTGAACAAAAATGACTGTTTAAAGAAGCGGCAGGGTGTTCGAACCCACAGTAGATGCAACAGAAGTAATCAGATCAATCAACGCGCCAGCTATACGCGATTAGTTGGTATCTTGCCCTGCATTGTGGCATGAAAGTTTACATCAACCGCCGCTTTCCATTTTCTTTTTAGCCTCAATGCACCAAAGGATTTCTTTAATGAAAGTGGTTGCCCGCTTTGAAACTGCCACCTCGTCAGCAGGGACACCATCCTTAGAGAAGCTCTCCTCGACTTTTGGAACAGGAAACATCGCCGGAACAACCCATGCCCTGATCTTCCAAAGCGTGAACACCAATGATGTAATAACCTGCGATCCACCGAACTGTCCATTAGAGACCGTTACAATTGCAATCGGCTTCTTCTGCCATTCCGCATAAAGCAAGTCAATCACATTTTTGAGGCTTGCAGGATAGCCACCATTATATTCAGGCGTTACAATGAGAACGGCGTCCGCTTTCTTAATCCGGTTTGCAAAATCAACAACGGCAGGATCCGGTTGCGGCATATGCGAAAGTCTTTCTTCAAAGACACGAAAGTTATACGCCTCCAGATCAATGAGGTCGGTTGCCGCGAATTTGTTCTCAGTAATAAACCGCTGGAAGAATTTCGTTACCCGAACACTTTCTCTTCCGGTTCTTACACTTGCAGAAAGAATGGCTATTGATGGCATAATCGTAAATGAATTTACGGCTCAATATGATCATTCTGCCGTTATACTTACAAGTTTTGTTTTCTAACTTGTAGAAATGCCGGAAAAAATCTCATGTGGAATCCTTTTATACAGAACGTTGCCAGAGATCGAGTTCTTCCTGGTGCATCCGGGCGGGCCATTCTTCAAAAATAAAAATGAAGGGGTTTGGACCATCCCAAAAGGCGAACCCAATGGTGCTGAAACATTTCTCGAAGCTGCAATCCGTGAATTCCACGAAGAGACGGGGCTTGTTTCGAAGCCACCTTATATCGAATTGGGATCCATGAAACAAAAAGGCGGAAAGGTTGTTTACGGATGGGCCTGTACCGATGATTCGTCGGAGAGTACAAACATCATTTCAAATATGTTCGAAATGGAATGGCCACCGCGATCTGGAAAAAAACAACAATTCCCGGAAATCGATAAAGCATCGTGGTTCAATTATGAAGGGGCTGCGATCATGTTGAATCCGGCGCAACGCATGTTTCTCAACCGGTTAAAAGACATCCTCCAAAAATCCTAGTATCCGCGTTTGTAGATCTTACCCGTCCTGACCTTTCCGTTTGCATGAAAGATCTTATAGAAATATAAACCAGTCTCAGCCAAAACATCACGTGCGATTTGCGAAGACCATTCGCCGCGAAACACTTCCTGACCAGAATCGTCATAGATGGCTATGGTCACTTCTCTTGCCCGTAAGTCGTCGTACAGTTGTTCATTAAGATCATCCATTTCAAAAATGGAGTTTGCTGATGACAATACATCAACTGCGGGATCTATCACATTAATTGTCACGTAGTCGATACCGGTCACGTTTAAGTTGTCTGTGACTGCCAGCTTAAAGACATAAGTTCCGGCAGCAAGTTCGTTAATTGTCAGCGACGAAGTTGTTGTATTTGAAATGATCGCGCCTGGCCCTGAATACTTTGACCAGAGATACTTCACAATCTTCCCGTCAGGGTCGGCGGCGGTTGCCTGGATAACAATATCCGATTGAATCGGTAACGTAACAGAACGATCCGCGCCTGCATTAACCACCGGTGGTGCGTCAACGATTACGGTAATATCGTCATATGCATGCGTTCCGTTGCTGTCTTTAACGGATAGTCTGAACGCGTAGCTTCCTGATGATAGTCCACTCAATTTTAATGTCGACGTGCTGACATTCTTAAGCGTACACGATGGGCCTGAAATTTTTGACCAGGAATACGCGATGATACTACCTCCGTCAACGCTCGCACTACCACTCAATGTTGCTGTCGTTGTTGGAAGCTTTACCAGTTTGTCAGCGCCGGCATTAACGCGGGGACTTTGAACTGCCGATTCTATCGATGAAGTTTTTGCATTAATCGTTACGTAATCAAACGATGTAACGCCTAAGTTGTCGGTGACCGTCAGCTTTAAGACATACGTTCCCTCGTAAAGTCTGGTAATGACAACATCCTTTGTAGTAGTATACGTCATTGAGATGTTCGGGCCAGAATACTTCGACCATAAATATTTCACGATAGTGCCATCAGTATCGGTACCAGAGCCAGACAGAACAAGATTATTTGTAAGCGGTAAAACTATATCCTGATCCAAGCCTGCATTTGCTACTGGCGGCGCATCTACAATTACATTAACGTCGTCGGATCCGATATTCCCATCGTTATCTTTCACTTGTAGTCGAAACGTATAACTTCCGGATGAGAGTCCACTCAGTTTTAAAGTCGGGCTAGTGGTATTTGACATGACGCACGCAGCTCCGCTAACTTTTGTCCACTGATAAGAAACGACAGTACCGTCGTCAGATGCAGACGCAGTGATTGTTGTGCTGGTAGATGGAAGTCGCACAAGCTTATCGGCTCCTGCGTTGACCGTAGGAGGTGTTGAGCCCGAGACACTTATTGTTACATAGTCTGTGTCTGTGTTTCCTGCGTCATCCGTAACCTGTAACCGGAACACGTATTTTCCGTTGATGAGATTTGATAATGAAACCGTTGATGTGTTCGCGTTAGTCATCGTGGCTGAAGGGCCTTCGATTTTCGTCCATGAGAAGGTGTTGACTACGCCGTCCTTGTCAGTTCCTGTGCCTGTCAACTGAATTTTATCGGAGGAAGTGTTTTTGTCAGATCCTGCATTTGCAACAGGTAAATAATTTCCGTCATTGACTGTATTTCTGTAGTTGAGTATCCACTCGTAAACGTTCGGGTTGTGTAACGAGTTATCCGCGCGATACGCATAGTCCCATGCGTTGTGTCCAACACCTGTGTAGATGGTCATCAATGCGAGCGGATCAGGTTTGGGCGTGCATGCATTGACGGCATTGACCATATTCTGACTCCGTGACAGCGGGACAACACTGTCTTTGTCGCCGTGAAATGCCCATACAGGCAAATTTTCCGAAGCGATGTTACACGCTTTCGCAGGCGAATTGTATCCGCCACAAACCGGAGCGATGGCTGCAAAAAGTGCAGGATAATCCTGCGCAGTCACCCACGTGCCTCCTCCGCCGAGGCTCAATCCGGTTAGATAAATTCTTTGTTCGTCAATGCGAAGGTATTTTTTGCAGTGATTAATTACTTCCATCACATAGCTGCTCGTCCACGAACCGATACCAGTCTTCAACTGCGGCGAAATGAGAATGAACGGAAACTCTGTTCCTGACTTCACATGTTTCGGCGGACCATGCTTGGTAACAAGATTGATATACTGTTTGAGTACCGTCGTATCAGTGGAGTTGGCGCCTTTTTCACCATTTCCATGAAGAAAAAAAACAATCGGGTATTTATCAGAATTGCTGTGATATTCTGACGGCAGGTATTCCAGGTAAGCAATCGTCGAAGGGGAAGTAGTTTTAAATATTTGCTGACCAAAACTGGTCTCAGAACATAGTATAAAAGCGATCAGTAAAATTCTCCTCATGCCGTCCTTAAGGTTATGCGAAGTCCTCCCGAAAGAGAGACTTCGCAGTGGGGTTAATAATATCGTTAAGGATTAAGCGCTACCTTTAGACAATAAGTATCTGTAATCCTTCCTTCGTTTTCGTGCTTTACAAAACTGCATTTTGTGTTGTCCTGATGCTGATCGAAATGCAAATTTTGTTCAGTGATGTAAGAATTAAAGAAATTAAACCTTGAGAGAACCAGCTGTATCCACAAAGGAGAGAAAGACCCTGAGATCGCATAAACACTCTGTCAAAGAGAGAAATTGTTGTCTATAAATCTTGAGTCGCCAGACGAATTATATTGACAACCGAATGATCAGGATGTACCAATTTTCACGTCTTTTCACAATGCAGGGGAAACATTGTAAAACCTGTAGGTTACAAAATGTGTTATACAGTACAAAGGATAAATTTGAAGCGGCTTTTGATAATCGCCGCAATGATATTACCTTCACAGGAAGTTGATGATGAACCAAAGACTCTCAATTTTATTAATTGACGATGATGAAGACGATCGCTGGCTTTTCACCGATGCGCTCAACCGGACTGTTCCGTCAGTGAAGTGTATTACCGCATCCGGCGGACAGGAAGCAATTAGTTTACTGGATGAAGGCAGGGAAAAATTACCCGATCTTATATTTCTTGATCTGAATATGCCAGGCATGGATGGTAAAAAGTGTCTGTCGCTGCTCAAGGCTCATGACAAGCTATCATCGATACCCGTGATTGTTTATTCAACTTCAAATTTTCCCAAGGACACCGAAGATGCCATCAGACTCGGAGCAAAAGAGTTTATCATGAAACCGGCGGATTACAGCCAGTTGTGCGAAATGTTACATTCGCGATTGAGTAATGCTTAACAATTAAGCATGTGATTCCCGTTTATCCTTGCCGAGTTTTTTCTGAATCCATAGCTTAATTTTTGAAGGCTTCTTCCCGCCAGCCTCCCCCATCAGGTAGCCAATCGGTTGCAATGGATCAATGTTGTCGCAAATAATTTTCACTATTCCCGCCAAGGGTAAAAATATGATCATCCCCGCAATCCCCCATATCAAGCCGCCTGCAATAATGCTGAAGATCGACGTGAGTGCATTGACATTCACTTCTCCTCCGACCACGTTCGGCTCTATGAAATAATTGTCCATTGTTTGAATGACGAAGAGCACAACCGCTGCGTAGAGCGCCGGTTGCATAGAATCTTCAGTCACCAATGCCATGACTACAGGGATGAGGCCACCGAGAACGGTACCGAAATAAGGAATCACAGTGAGCATCGCAGCAATACCTGCTAGAAGGATCGCATTCTTTATGCCGACGATGCTTAGTCCAATTGCATAGAGGCACGCAATAATTGTTACCGATATCAGCCTGCCGGTAAGATACTTTTGGGACACCGTTGCAATCTTCCCAACCACTTTTTTGACTTTATCACGCTTTTCTTCATTGGCGAGTTTCAGAAAAAAGTTTTCAAATTGTTCCTTGTTGTATAACATTAAGAATGCATAAACCAGGCTGAGTACGAATGTGCCGATGGTGGTTGTTAGTCCGCTCAAAAACTTAGTAACGAATCCGCCACCTTTTTTGCCAGAGGTTGATTTGGCTTGTTCCTTTGCAATTTGTTCCTGTTTCTTTGGCGCAACCCCGAATTTTTGCTGCACAAACTGCTGAACCTGTTCAATCCCTTGCTTTGCTTTCTCCTTGATCTTAGGCGCTTGTTTTGAAAACGATGCGATCTGTCCGCCAACGATTGCCAGCATTCCCAAAATTGTGAACAGTATAATAAGAATGCATATCAACGTAGACAGTCCTCTCCGGAGCTTTCGGTCGAGGCGCCTGCACAGTGGAGCCATTAACATCGCGAACAGCGCAGCAAAGGCAACGGGAACGAGTATCGTTTTCCCAAAGTAAAGAATGATTACCGTAAGGATTGCAAAAAACAGGTACTGATTTGCGCGCTGAAAGATAGCTGTCATCTGAAATATTTAAGCTACAGCTAAAAATCTCTCTCCATGTTTGTCGTGCGGCTTGTGCCGAACAATTGCCCAACTACAAAACGCGGCCGGTGATTGACGTGGAATAAATTCCGCATTAGATAAACAAGTCGGAGCTTAGATACCTATCACCTCTATCGCAGACAACGAAAACAATTACGCCCTTTTCGATTTCTGAAGCGATTTGCATGGCCGCGCTGAGTGCACCTCCACTACTCATTCCCGCCAATATCGCTTCCTCGCTGGCCATGCGTTTCGTATAAGTTCTGGCATCCGACTCGCTCACATCCACAATCCGGTCTACGCGTTGACGTTCGAAAATTTTTGGCAGGAATTCCGGCGACCATCGTCTTATACCAGGAATACTTGATCCATCTGTCGGTTGCGTTCCGACTATTTGAATGTTCTGATTTTGTTCTTTCAGATATCGAGAGACACCCATGATTGTACCCGTTGTACCCATTGCAGAAACAAAGTGAGTCACTTCGCCTTTGGTGTCACGCCAGATCTCTGGCCCGGTGGTTCGGTAATGCATGAGATAGTTGTCAGCATTGGCGAACTGATTAAGAATGTGATATCCCTCCTTCGCAGCCATTTCCTCAGCCAGCTCGCGCGAGTATTCAATCGTTTTAGATGAGGGCGTCAAAATTACTTTCGCTCCGTATGCTTCCATTGACAACACACGTTCGCGCGTTGAATTGTCCGGCATGATCAGCGTCATGTCCAGCCCCATCAACCTTGCTATCATTGCAAGGGCAATGCCGGTATTGCCGCTTGTCGCTTCGACCAACTTGTCGCCGCGTTTAATATCACCACGATCCAGGGCCCCCTTGATCATACCGTAAGCTGCGCGGTCCTTAACGCTTCCTCCCGGGTTATTTCCCTCGAGCTTCCCAAATATTTTAACGCGATCGTTCTTGGGAATATGCTGAAGCGTTACCAGTGGTGTATTTCCGATCAGTGCGATTAGTTCCATAAGCAAATCATTCTGGACGAAAGACGACGACGTCGGTATCGTCACCCTTATACATTTTTGATTGGTAATAAATTTTTGAATGTGGCGGAACAGACTTCGTCAGCCACACATTGCCGCCAATGATGCTATCGTGTCCGATGACAGTTTCACCGCCAAGAATTGTTGCACCCGCATAGATCACTACATCATTTTCAATTGTTGGATGGCGTTTGCGCTCAGCATCCGCCTTACTCACACTCAAGGCTCCCAATGTAACGCCCTGATAAATTTTCACCCGATCTCCTATGAGTGTCGTCTCACCAATAACGACGCCGGTGCCGTGATCGATGCAGAAATGGCTGCCAATCGTTGCGGCCGGGTGAATATCGATACCGGTTTTGCTATGCGCAATTTCTGTAATGATGCGCGGTACCAGTGCAATGCCAAGCTGGTGGAGCGCGTGCCCAATTCGATAAGCGGCTATTGCATAGAAGCCCGGGTATGTTCTGATTACCTCCGCCCTGCTTTTCGCGGCGGGATCTCCGTCAAACATCGCCTCAACATCCTGATTCAGTTTCTGGTAAATCTTTGGAATGTCATCAAAAAAAATGTCGGCAGTTACATGGCTGTCTGAAGCACTGGCATTCTGAGTTACAATTCTGTGAAGTTCCTGGCGCAACCCGGCCACGTAGGCATCAAACTCAGATTGGTCTTTGAACGAATGTTCAGCGTAGTCGGGAAAAAGAACACCTAATAAAGAAGAAAAGAAATTACCGATTTCTGTCCGTGTTGCACATTCAGGGCAAGCCTGATGTGTCTCGTATAACTTCTTCCAAAATGCTTTCATATATCCGAAATAAGCAGATCCGCTATGTACAAAAAAAACATTAACAAACATTCACATTTCACTATACCATTAACGGTATGATAATTTTAATGTTTTCGGTTTTAGGCAACGCAACGAATGTTTCAACAGAGGCAAACTGTTGAATCTGTTACACGGGTTGTGACACCAATTGTCATGGCCATTACCCAATATCGCGTGATATGGAAACAAAAACACTTAATACTCAATGGACAGATGAACAGATTCTTGATCTGATCCGGAAATTGAGGAATGATCTGATAAAAGATTTTCTTGATGAACGTTGCCTGAAGCAGTACCTGGACGCACAATATCGAATTCGGGAAATAAGCAATGTAAAGGTTGAGCTGATCAAACGGGACCTGAAGGAAATGTTAATATCACCCGTCAACATCAGCCATTACCAGGATCTGATCATCCAAATTAAGGAAACCGACAGCGCAGCACTTGCTGAAAATAATGAACGGCTGTTCTATAAAGAGATTGAAAATCTGTTGAAGCGATATATTTATTGATTCCGGTGCATTGCATTCAGACAAAAGCAGGAGCCGCATATTGTTTGAGAAGTTGTTCCAATTGATAAGCCTGCATGACACCTGATTGCCGCCACTTTAGCTGGCCTTCCCGAAAGATGGCTAAGGTAGGAACTCCCTGGATCTGATAGGTCGCTGCGAGAGAAGGGTTTTTATCAACATCAATTTTAATTATGCGAGCGCGATCTCCAACACGTTCTTTCAATTCATCAAGAATTGGTTTCATCATTTTGCAAGGTCCGCACCACTCGGCCGAAAAATCGACCAGCACAGGTTTGCGATCATTTATTAATTCCGAAAAAGAGGCTTTTGCCATACCGTGAGTTTATAATTGAAACCCTTTCCAAAAAGATAAAGTTTCGAATAGCCGCTGTAGCCAAGGAACTTATCTCAGAGAATACTATTTATAACTGCGACAGTTTATTACTACCTTGAACCAACCAATTTAGCAGCCATGAACCTGAAAAAGTTTCCAGTTTTTGTTCTAACCGTCATTATTGGATTAGCATTCATTACAACCGCGTGCGATAATGACGACAACGAAATCACCCCTGAGCAACATGTAAATAACTGGATACTCAGCAACATGCAATATTGGTATTACTGGAATGATGAAATGAACGCCGAGGCGGACAAGAACCAGACGCCTGACCAGTACTTTTCGGATCTGCTGGTCAATCAGGACAGGTTTTCATGGATTCAGGATAATTATCAGGAGCTGTTAAATTCGCTTAACGGCATAACGAAAGAATCCGGTTACGAGTTTGTGCTGTATCGGGAAAGCGAGGCAAATGATAATGTTATTTCGCAGATCGTCTATGTGAAGCCGAATTCTCCGGCATCGGATGCGGACTTACATCGGGGCGACGTAATCACGCACATCAATGGCACGCATCTTACGGTGTCAAACTATACCGAATTGCTCGGAGAAATAAGCGAAAATCATACATTAACTTTCCATAAATACGATTTCTCAACAGAAACTTTTGCAGACCCGGTAACGATCAATATCTCTGCAGTTGAGTACACAGAAAACCCAAATCACCTCAGCTCGATCGTTGACGCTGGTGATAGAAAGGTCGGCTACTTCGTTTACAACTTTTTCGGCAATGGCCCCACTTCAGAGAGCGAGCAATATAACGATGAGATGGACCAGATTTTCGCGCAATTTAAAAGCGAAGGTATAACAGACATGGTGGTCGATCTGCGATTTAACAGCGGTGGCAATGAAAAAGCAGCAAATAATCTTGCAAGTCTTCTTGGGAAGGGAATTGGGTCGGACGATATATTTTCCAAACGTAATTTCAATGATGCATTAACGCAGGAGATCATTAACGATCCTGAACTCGGCCCGGATTATCTTGTCTCAAAATTTTCTGACAAGCCGGAGAACATCGGAAGTCAACTCACCAATTCGCGCATTTATTTTCTTACCACTGCCAGAACCGCTTCTGCAAGTGAGCTAGTTATCAATGCTTTAAAACCGTACATGGAAGTTTTCCTTATCGGAAACACTACTTACGGTAAAAACGTAGGCTCCTTTTCACTATATGACGACGAGGATCCCGCTAACACATGGGGGATGCAACCAATTGTTCTTAAAATGTTCAATAGTCAGGATCAATCGGATTACGAAGAAGGGTTTACCCCAAATGTGGTTGACCTGGACAACAGTCTGCTGCTTCGCCCATTGGGTGATCCGGAAGAAAGATTACTCTCGCTTGCAATTGCTGAGATCACAGGCAATCCAGCCGGCGGCCGGATTGCGGCGAAAAATCACATCAATCGCGAGATAATAAGCCACTCGCTGGATTTAAAAAGAAGAAGCTTTCGCCTTGTAATGGACAAGAATGATCCATTGACCAAAGGGTTGAGGGAAAAGATCAACGTCAATACCTGGCACTGATTATTTTTCAAGAATCGTCAGATCCGTTAATCCGAACTGCGTTGATGGCGCTGCATTTACTGAATAACAAACGTCTTATAGGAAATTGAAGGCTATTTAATTTATTGAAGCAGATCAGACAAGGCCGGCACTGCATATTGTTTAATAAGTTGCTCTAAATTGATAAGCCTGCATGACACCGGATTGTCACCGCTGGCCTTCGCGGAGAGGGCTAAGGTAGGCGACTCCGAATGAGGTCTCTGCAAGGGACGCGTTTTTATTAACGTCAATTTTGATTACGCATGCCAGATCTCCAACTCGTTATTTCAAATATTAAGAATTGGTTGCATCATCTTACAAGGCCTGTCCCACTCAGCTGAAAATCGACAAGACCGTTTTCGATCATTTTTAATTCCGAAAAGATGCCTTTGCCAAACAGTTTGTTTAATATAAGCTTTCCCGAAAAAATAAAGTTTCAAATAGCCGCAGTAGGAAGGAACCTACCTAAAAATAGTTCCTATTATTACTGCCACAGTTTTTTACTACTTTTATCGGAATTAGCATCAATGAATCTGAAAAACTCTCATCGTTTCTTCTTAACCCTTATCACGTTAGCAATTTTCGCGGCAGCCTGCGATAATGACAAAGTTGAACCCGCTAACACAGAAACTCCCCCAATTAATAAAGACGAATACGTCAATAATTGGATCTTAAAAAATATGCAATACTATTATTACTGGAATACTAGAATACAGGTGAACGCCGATAAAGCCCAGACGCCGGATCAATACTTTGCGGATTTACTTGTTGATCAGGACCGGTTTTCATGGATACAGGACAATTATCAAGAGTTATTGAATTCCCTTAACGGCGTATCCAAAGAACCCGGCTTCGAGTTTGTCTTATATCGTGACAGTGAGCAAAACAGTAATGTGATTTGCCAAATCGTTTACATTAAACCAAATTCACCAGCAGCCCGTATTTTATTAAACCGCGGTACCGTTATTACCCATATCAATGGCAGGCAACTCACGATGTCTAACTATAAAACGCTCCTCGCTAGTTTAAGCAGAAATCATTCTTTAACCTATCACAAATACAAGTTTTGGAACGAGTCCTTTGCTGAACCTGTATCGAGAAATATTGTCCCAGTGGAATACACGGAAAATCCGAACTACCTCCACAAAATCATTGATAAAGGGGGTAGAAAAATCGGATACTTCATATATAACTTTTTTGCCAACGGTCCCACCTCAGATAGCGAACAGTACAATGACGAAATGGACCAGATCTTTGCGCAATTTAAAGCCGAAGGCATATCAGACATGGTCGTGGATCTTCGCTTTAACAGCGGTGGCAATGAAAAAGCAGCAAATAATCTTGCAAGTCTACTTCGGAATGGAACCAGCACTGAGTCGATATTTGCAAAACGTAAATTCAATTCAACTCTTACCGACGAAATTATTAAAGACCCGGAACTAGGTCCTGACTATCTAGATTCAAAATTTATCACCAAAACAGCCAACATCGGGAATCATCTTGCCGTTCCACGCATTTATTTTCTTACTAGTCAGAAAACAGCTTCTGCCAGCGAATTGGTCATAAACTCACTCAAACCATTCATGGACGTTGTTCTTATCGGAAACACTACTTACGGTAAAAACGTGGGCTCCTTTTCACTATATGATGATGAGGATTCCGCTAACACCTGGGGGATGCAACCAATCGTGCTTAAAATGTCCAACAGCCGCGGCGAGTCGGATTACGAAGAAGGTTTTACACCAAATGTGGTTGACCTGGACAACAGTCTGCTGCTTCGCCCATTGGGTGATCCGGAAGAAAGATTACTCTCGCTTGCAATTGCTGAGATCACAGGCAATCCAGCCGGCGGCCGGATTGCGGCGAAAAAACAAAAAGGCTTCCAGGCTGTCGGTCACTCGCTTGATCTAAAACGACGAAGCTTTCGCCTTGTAATGGACAAGAATGATCCATTGACCAAAGGGTTGCGGGAAAAGATCAACGTCAGCACCAAGCATTGATTATTTTCCAAAAATCGCTGTTGGTAATTCGTTAATCCGAACTACGCGTCTATCTTTGCAACGGCAAGCCAGCACGACCAGCTCCTGCTGAACTCCCCCAGGATCGGAAGGTAGCAAGGGTAGGCGGTTGAGCGGTGCGATGTTCGGTTTGCCACTTTTTATCTTAAGCGCTTGATTTTCAAATCAATCATCGGCTGGCGCACCTTCCCTTTATTTTATTTTCAGCATGGAGAGACTTCGGTAATGATCATTACCTTTGCCGCTGAATATTAAACAACCACATTTCCATGAAATTTTTCATCGATACAGCTAATCTCAATGAAATAAAAGAAGCTTTCGATCTCGGCGTTCTTGATGGCGTAACCACCAATCCATCGCTGATGGCGAAGGAAGGAATCAAAGGACACGACAACGTGAAAGCTCACTACAAGGCCATCTGTAATATTGTCGACAACAACGTAAGCGCTGAAGTAATTGCTACGGATCTGGAGAATATTTTAAAAGAAGGTCGCGAATTGGCGAAAATCGATGATAAGATCGTGGTGAAAGTGCCGATGATCAAAGATGGCGTAAAGGCGATTAAACGTTTTACGAGCGAAGGCATTAGAACAAACTGCACGCTTGTGTTTTCTTCCGGACAAGCTATTCTTGCTGCGAAGGCGGGCGCAAGCTACGTATCTCCCTTTATTGGTCGTCTTGATGATATCTCTCAGGATGGACTTGACCTTATTGAACAGATGCGCCTTATTTACGATAACTACGCATTCGATACTGAAATTCTTGCCGCATCTGTTCGGCATACCATGCACCTGATCCAGTGTGCTGAAATTGGCGCCGACGTTGCAACCTGTCCATTGAATGTTATCATGGCGTTATTGAACCATCCGTTAACCGATACCGGTCTTCAGAAATTTCTGGCTGATCATAAAAAGGTAAACGGTTAGGATAATCTGCGATGTGCGAATGATTGAATTTATTCGCACATTGTTTAATTTTCACACATGTTCTCTTCCGATCCGGTCGTTCGTGTTAAAGATGTAAGCATATTTCAGGATAATCATACTGTCCTGTCTGATGTCAATTTTGAAATCGACAAAGGAGAATTTGTATTTCTCGTCGGCAGAACCGGATCAGGAAAATCGTCGCTGTTGAAAACCCTTTATGCTGATCACCCACTGCGGCTCGGGGACGTCACCATTGCGGGATTCCCAATTCGCGGAATCAAAAGCTCACAGGTACCATTGCTCAGACGTAAGCTTGGAATCATCTTTCAGGATTTTCAATTATTCAATGACAGAACAGTTGCCGAGAATCTAATGTTTGTACTGCGTGCAACGGGCTGGTCGGAAAATGCAAAAATGAGGGCGCGTTTATCGGAAGTGTTAATGCGTGTTGGTCTTGGATCAGTTGAAAAGAAATTTCCGCATCAGCTTTCAGGAGGCGAACAGCAACGAATTGTCATCGCACGTGCGTTACTCAATGAACCGCAAATATTGATTGCGGATGAACCCACGGGTAATCTCGATCCGGAAGTCGCTTTTGGTATCATGCGCATCTTCCAGCAGATCAATAAAAGTGGAACTGCCATTCTGATGGCGACACATAGCTACGGCCTCATTAAAAAATTTCCAACAAGAATTCTTAAGTGTGAAGAAGGGAAAGTGCTCGATTCTGCGAAAGAAAAATTCGAGATCACGACTGAATACTAGAAGCTATACTTCCTTTGATGCCTTCTTTTTCGGGTCAGCTTCTTCTTTGTAATCTCCATCCTCAAGCTTATGCAATTGCTGATTTAGCAGATCGATGCGAACCAGCAGATTTAATACAAGTGCATCTTTTACTTTCTGACTTGGGTGATGTTTCATTTCTTCTTTCAACACCATATACATTGCTTCCAACTGTTTGAAATCGTGCGTAAAACCATTGAGACCTTCCGCACGCTGAAAATCATCGATCAGCTGAGTTTTATGCGAAATCTGTTCAAAATAGAACTGCTCGATGTCAGTAAATTCCTTCAAAGCAGCGGTGTTTGCTGATGCAACACTGTCGGTATTGACAGCGCTATATTTTTCTATGAATAAGTAAGCTGACAGCACCATAAATACTGCCGCAGCCGCGCGCCAGATGGTAATATTCTGCCAGAACGAAATGCCCCTAGCCTTACCGAATACCGACGTCTCGATATTTTTCCAGACCTTCCCGGTTGGTTCTTTGTCGTCAAAAGCATTCCGATTGCTTCGCACGAACTCTTCGAATTGATCTTTCATATTTTCTTACTTAGGTATTCTCTTAACTTTCCCTTTGCCCTGTTCAATTGCGACTTTGAAGTTGACTCGCTGATTCCAAGGATTTCAGAAATCTCCTGGTGATCATAGCCCTCTAATAAATATAATGATAAAACCGCTCTATAGCCATCCGGAAGTTGCTGAATGGCATCCCGTACTTTTTCAACGGAGAGCCCATCCATATAAGTAGTTGAATCTGTATCCTCCGCAAGATCCCAATCTTCATTTTCGGGGAGGGATTCATGCTTCCGGCGTTGCAAAAGGTTAATGGACTTATTAACCACGATTCGTTTCAGCCATCCACCAAAAGTTGCATCACCCCGGTATGATTCAAGATTGCGAAAGGCGCTTATGAATGCCTCTTGTAAAGCATCCTCGGCATCATCGAAACTGCCGGTTATCCTGTAGCTAACGTTAAACATTGAGCGCGCGTATAGCCCGTAAAGCTTATAGTGCGCGTCCCTGTCTCCAGCCCTGCATTGCAGTATTAGATCTTCGTGTATGTTGGCTACCTGTTGGTCCAAGCGGTTTGCGGGTTCAGTTGAATGACAAGCTGAAATGTTGATGGTTGCACAATCATGCGATTTTATTTCTCGTCTGGCAATGCGATCTCTTTCAGCCCTTTTTCGCGAGCGATCTTCCGTAACAGTTCCAACGCTTCATCGCGGTTATTCGCAATTTCACCTTCCAGGATTGCTTCCTTGATCCGTTCTTTCAGGTCGCCAATAATTCGTGAAGGCGGAAGGTTGAACATCCGGATGATCTCGTCGCCGGAGACGGGTGGCTGAAAATTCCGAACGTGATCTTTCTCTTCCACCTCCCGCATTTTCTGCTCAACAAGGTCAAAGTTCTTCAATATCCGCGATACCTTATCATTGTTCTTCGAGGTAACGTCAGCGCGACAAAGAATCATCAACGCTTCAACGTCATCTCCTGCCTCAAAAAGCAGGCGCCTGACTGCGGAGTCTGTTACGTTTTTCGATAACGGAATCGGGCGAAGGTGTAATCGTACAAGCTTCTGAACAAATATCATCCGTTCATCCATCGGTAACTTGAGTCTTCGGAAAAGATTTGGCGTCATGCGGGCACCACGGTCCTCGTGGCCGTGGAATGTCCAGCCGTGATTTTTGTCAAAACGTTTCGTTGCGGGTTTGGCGATGTCATGAAGGATTGCAGCCCAGCGCAACCAGAGATCATTTGAAACTTTCGCCACATTGTCGAGCACCTGTAGCGTATGAAAGAAATTGTCCTTGTGCGCTTTATTGTCGACATACTCAACGCCATGCAACGCCACGAGTTCAGGAAAAAAATGTTTTAATAGTCCGCTGTGAAATAGAAGCTTAAATCCGTACGATGGCGTCGGGCTCAGAATAATCTTATTCAGCTCGTCAATGATTCTTTCCTGCGAAACGATCTTCAATCGCTCAGCCTGTTTGATCAGTGAATCAAATGTATCCGCGTCAATATCAAAATTTAATTGAGAAGCGAAGCGTACCGCGCGCATCATCCGCAGTGGGTCATCCGAAAATGTGATGGCTGGATCGAGTGGTGTCCGGATAATTTTCTTTCTAAGATCTTCAACGCCCTGAAATGGATCAATCAGGTCACCAAAGTCCTTTTCATTAAGCGATACAGCAAACGCGTTGATGGTAAAGTCGCGTCGTTGCTGATCATCCTGCAGGGTTCCATCTTCAACAATCGGCTTTCGCGAGTCATCTCTATAAGACTCCTTTCTCGCTCCGACAAATTCCAGTTCAAGATCTTCAAATTTGACCTGGGCTGTCCCAAAGTTCTTAAAGTAGCTCACCTGCGTTTTTGGCCCGAGTTCGGAAGCAACCGCTTTCGCGAGATCAATCCCACTACCTACACAAACAAAGTCAATATCTTTCGACTGACGCTTAAGAAAAATATCACGTACATATCCGCCGACAACATACGTTTCCAGATTCAAGCGATCAGCTACGAGGCCAATGCGTCTGAAAACCGGATGCTGAAGTGACTCACTTAGATTCATGCTTCAAAAATAGATATTTCAATGACTCTGCGATGAATGTTCACGTGCCGTCCGCTGCAAGCGTGATTTTGCATGAATTCAGTAAACATCTTCGAATTTTAATGTTCGCGACCGCGATTTCATGTTCTTATTTCGCATTAAAAAATTACCTTTGTGCCCGGTTATTCGAAAGAGGCCATTTTCATTCATGTCAACTGCCAAATACATCTTCGTAACCGGGGGCGTTACTTCATCTCTGGGTAAAGGAATCATTGCTGCTTCGTTAGCTAAATTGCTACAAGCCAGAGGTTTTACTGTCACTATCCAAAAATTTGATCCTTATATCAATATTGATCCCGGAACGCTCAACCCATATGAGCACGGCGAGTGTTACGTCACTGACGATGGCGCCGAAACGGATCTTGACCTCGGGCACTACGAAAGATTTCTGAACGTTCCGACCACGCAAGCTAACAATATTACGACCGGCAGGATATACAACAACGTTATTACCAAAGAGAGAAAAGGTGAATACCTCGGTAAAACGGTTCAGGTCGTTCCGCACATCACCGACGAAATTAAACGCAATATTTTCTTGCTTGGCGAAAGTGGCGCCTATGACTTTGTCATAACTGAAATCGGTGGATCCGTTGGCGATATTGAATCTCTTCCTTTCATCGAAGCCGTTCGACAGGTGCGATGGGATCTTGGTGGAAACAACGCACTTGTGATCCATCTTACACTGATCCCGTATTTAAAGGCCGCCAAAGAACTTAAGACAAAGCCGACACAGCATTCAGTTAAAGAACTGCTCGCCGCAGGAATTCAGCCTGATGTTCTTGTTTGCCGAACTGAGATGCCACTGCCGATGGAACTTCGCAAGAAGCTCGCTTTATTCTGCAACGTCCAGCTTAATTCAGTGATCGAGGCAATGGACGCCGATACGATCTACGACGTGCCGCTGCACATGAAGAAAGAAAAACTGGATGAACGTGTGCTTGCGAAGCTGAAAATGCATGCCAAGAACGAACCAGATCTCGATCAATGGAAGAGTTTTCTTGGCAAGCTTAAAAATCCAACAGAAGAAATAAACATTGGCCTGGTGGGCAAATATGTTTCCCTTCCCGATGCGTATAAATCAATTGTTGAAGCCTTCGTGCATGCGGGCGCACAAAACGATTGTAAAGTTAAGCTTCACTGGATTTCGTCAGAAGACCTCGATAAAGACTCCGTCAGCAACACACTGAAAAATCTACAGGGCATTCTTGTCGCTCCCGGATTTGGCGAGCGCGGCATGGAAGGAAAGATCGCAGCTATTCGACACGTACGGGAAAATAAAATTCCATTCTTTGGGATTTGTCTGGGGATGCAATGCGCGGTTGTTGAATTTGCACGTCACGTGTTAAACCTCGAAGCAAGTTCAACAGAACTCAATCCTAAGACAAAACATCCGGTGATTGATATGATGGAAGAGCAGAAGAAGATCACCAACAAAGGTGGAACCATGCGACTTGGTTCTTATACATGTAAATTAAAGAAAGGTAGCAAAGCGCAGGTCGCATACGGAGAATCATCAATCCAGGAACGTCACCGGCACCGCTACGAATTCAATAATAAATACCTGGACCAGATCGAAAATGCCGGTCTTAGAGCGGTCGGTGTAAATCCGGATTCCGGTCTTGTTGAGATTGTCGAACTAAAAGATCATCCATGGTTTGTTGGTGTACAATACCATCCGGAGCTAAAAAGCACGGTTTTGAACCCGCATCCGCTGTTTGTGAAGTTTGTTGAGGCATCGCTCCAATACAAACGCTCAATTTCATAACTTTGCGCCCTTCAAAAAACGAGGGTTTGTACTTTACTGATAATTAAATGGATAGAAATTCGGCCATCGGCCTTACATTAATAGCTGCCTTACTTCTTGTTTATTTCTATTGGTTTGCACCCGCTCCATCTCCGGAACAGGTGAAGCCACAACAGACTTTTCAACAGCCAGAAGAGCCGCAGGAGTCCGGTAACCAGGAAACAGTAGCAACAAGCGACAGCCTTCTGAATCTATCTTACGGTGATCTATCGGCCTACGCGAAAGGTGACATAAATCAGACACCGATTGAAACTGAAGACCTCCGGATCATCTTTTCAAACAAGGGTGGTATCATTACCGACCTCGAACTCAAAAATTATAAGACTTACAGCAAAGAACCGTTAAAGCTGATTACGCCGGCAACGAACAAATTCGCCCTTAACGTCACCTATAAAGGAAAAGACATTGACCTTTATTCACTCTATTATAAACTCAATAAACGCAACGAAGGCGATACTATTTTTCTCGATTACGCTATCAACCTAGAAGGGGGTGCCTCTCTTGTTCAAAGCTATGCCATTCCTAAAAAAGGATTTGGGATAAAATATCGCCTTAAACAAACAGGTCTTGCAGAATCTATCAATGGCGAGACACTCGCGTTCAACTGGAATAACATCATCAGGCCAACTGAAAAAGACTTACAGGAAACACGCATCCATACTACCGTCACTTACTACGCAACTGAAAGCGGGTTCGATGAATTAAGCGAACGCTCTACAAGCACGGAAACCGAAACGCTGGAAAATTCAACGCAGTGGGTAACGGTCAAACAAAATTTCTTCCTGTCGTCAATCATTGCGGAGAATACAACGTTCGCAGGCGGCGAAGTTCGAACCGACATCAATCCTCCCGATTCTTCAGTTGTAAAACAGGCTTCGGTTAAGGTACTAATTCCAAAGACGGCACTTACGAATGGCGCGAAACTAAAATATTATTTTGGCCCGAATGATTACCAGGAAATCGGTGATGTCGCGATGGACTTTAAGAAGAACGTTTACCTCGGATGGCCGCCAGTTTACTGGATCAACAAGTTCATCATCTTCCCCGTATTCCACTTCCTCACTAAACATATTGCGAACTACGGGCTGATCATTATCATTCTCGTTTTGTTGCTGAAGCTTGTTCTCTTCCCATTGTCATACAAGTCGTATCTAAGTATGGCGAAGATGAAAGTTCTCAAGCCGGATCTCGATGTCATCAAAGAAAAGCATGGCGACGACATGGCGAAAATTCAGCAGGAGCAACTGAAGCTTTATCAACAGGTCGGTGTGAATCCGATCAGTGGATGTATTCCTGTCCTCCTGCAGATGCCGATCCTGTTCGCGATGTTTTATCTCTTCCCTGCGAGCATTGAACTACGACAGCAACCATTCCTTTGGGCTGAAGATCTATCAACTTACGATTCAATTATTCGCTTTTCGTTCACGATCCCATTTATGGGAAGCCACATCAGCTTGTTTACGTTGCTGATGACGATTTCGACATTGGTGTATACATGGCAAAACAACCAGATGTCGTCCGTGACCGGACCGATGAAAGTGATGTCGTATATGATGCCGATCATTTTCTTCTTTGTTCTCAACTCGTTCTCGGCTGGTTTAACGTTCTACTATTTCGTATCGAACCTCGTTACTTTTGCCCAACAGGCGATCATCAAAAGGTTTGTTGATGAAAACAAGATCAAAGTGCTGCTGGAGGAGAATCGCAAGAAGATCGCAACAGGAACTGGTAAAAAATCCAAGTTCATGTCGAAGCTTGAAGAAGCAATGAAAGCTAGTGAAGAAGCCCGCAAGCGCACAGATGAAGATCGAAAAAAGAAAAAGCGATAGAATTCTGCTTTGCGTTTGTAAATCAAGCGGTTGAATAAATCCTGTTCACACTAAAATTGCTTTTCGTTCAAAACTTGTGCAACGATTGTGGATAACACGTTCCACGATGTTCCACGGCCCTATTGTATTTCCTATATATTTGTAGCCCTCGCTATATAAAATGAGGCTATTAAACTGATCCGATGGGAAAAATCATCGCAATTGCGAATCAAAAAGGTGGCGTTGGAAAAACAACTTCTGCTATTAACCTGGCAGCAAGCTTCGCCGTACTTGAGCGAAAAACACTTTTGGTCGATGCCGATCCACAGGCAAACTCAACGTCCGGTCTTGGACTAAATCCGAAAGACGTTAGCCAGGGGATTTATGAATGTATGGTTGACGGTGTAAATCCAAGAGATGCGATCGTACAAAACGAACTGAAGTATCTTGAAGTCCTCCCTTCTCATATTGACCTTGTCGGTGCCGAAGTGGAAATGGTAAGCATTGAACGAAGAGAGGAAAAAATGCGCGACGCATTAGCGAAGATCAAGGATGACTACGATTACATCATCATCGATTGTTCTCCATCGCTGGGTTTAATCACGATCAACGCACTCACTGCGGCCGACTCGGTTATTATTCCAGTACAATGTGAATATTTCGCTCTTGAAGGTCTCGGAAAGTTATTAAACACAATCAAGATCATTCAAACAAGATTAAATCCGAGACTTGAAATAGAAGGTATTCTTCTCACGTTGTATGATTCAAGAACGAGTCTTGGAAACCAGGTGGTTGAAGAAGTGAGAACACATTTCCAGAAAATGACGTTCAGTACAATCATTCCGAGAAATGTAAAGTTAAGCGAGTCACCGAGCTTCGGACTTCCGGCAATTGTTCACGATGCAGAGAGCAGAGGAGCAATCAGTTATCTTAATCTGGCAAATGAAATTTTAGACAAAAATAACGGAGTATCAAAATGAGCAAGAAGAAAGCCTTAGGAAGGGGTCTTAGTGCTTTATTAAAAGACAATGAGACCGACGACAAACTGGAAGTTGATATTCCTGTCAGCACCGCTTCAATACCAACTGCGCCTGCAGCAACTGCCCCTACAGGCAACATCAATGAAATTCCTGTAGAGCATATTGAAGTAAACCCGTTTCAGCCGAGGACGCATTTCGACGAAGATGCACTACTTGAGTTAGCTGAATCGATTAAGGTTCATGGAATCATACAACCAATTACCGTTCGAAGGTTGTCGGCTAATCAATATCAGCTAATATCGGGAGAACGAAGATTTCAGGCGTCGAAGCTTGCGGGATTAACAACGATCACGGCATACATTCGTTCTGCGGATGACCAGCAGATGCTGGAAATGGCCTTGATTGAAAACATCCAGCGTGAAAACCTGAACGCGATTGAAATCGCATTGAGCTATCAACGTCTGATTTCAGAATGTAACTTGAAACAAGATGAGTTGGGCGAACGTGTTGGAAAGAACAGGGCAACAGTAACGAACTACCTTCGTTTGTTGAAACTCCCCCCCGATATCCAGATAGCAGTTCGCGATAATAAAATTTCGATGGGGCATGCGCGCGCGATCATCAATGTGGATATGCCCGACCAGCAACTTTACATTTTCAAAAAGATTCTATCAGACGACCTGTCGGTTCGGAAGGTGGAAGAGCTTGTTCGGGAAGTTGGCGGAAAAAAAATCGATAACGGATCGGAATCAGCAAACGCAACATCGGCACCGGCGTCGAAAGAAATCGTCCAGCTTCAGTCAACCTTATCGTCACACTTTGGCACGCGGGTTATGGTAAAAAGCGATGGCAAAAAAGGTGAGATAAAAATCCCGTTTTTGTCGGTCGAGGATCTTAACCGTATATTGGACATCCTGAAAATCTGATGAAATTATTTGAAGTTTATGAGAACAAAGCCACTGTGCTGATTAGGCTAGTGGTTTTTTCCTTTTTGGTTTGCTCTACATTGACTTCGCATGCGCAGGATA
>DASPJN010000206.1:0-23797 GCA_035628595.1 Chryseosolibacter sp. | reverse complement strand
GTAAGACGATCAACACGTAACGACATCAGGCAAAACTAATAGGTTGAGGGTAATTGTCGAATGCTTACCTTGCGATCCGCAATTTATAGACACGCTTTTCTGCATGCGTTTTTATTTTGTCTCAAAAATAAACTTCCAGGTTTCAATTCTAGATTTCTCTAATTCAGTTCTCGCTTTGTATGTTTCACTCTCGGCACTTAGCTCTTTACCGAATTTGACTTCATTGATAATCTTGGTGTCTGGTCCTAAACCGAGCGCCTTATATGTCTTTCCTATTATCTCAGCGAACTCTGAAAGTGCAGCCTTCTTATTCGCATTGTTGATATTTAGTACAAGTTTCAAAGTCTTGATAGAATTCGCACTTTGACTTTCTAAGTAGCAAGCAAGATTGTTCAGCTTTTCTCCGTCACCGAATTCATGGTAGGGTGTGATGCTAATAAAGCCACCCATTTCATCCTCTCGCCATCTTCCAAGTTCACCAATACCAACGGCTGAAAGTCTTTGTCTAACATCTTCAACATTATTGAATGGCGCAAACCTCACCTTTGATGATGTTTCCGAAATGGCAACCGAACTAGAATTGTTGTCTCCGTTCGAAGAACTACATGAACAACTTAAAGCAGCAAGCAAGGTTGAAATCAGAATAAGTTTTATTGGTCTCATGTTCTTTGGGCCCTAAAATTTGATATAATTTAATGAATCTGAGGAGTACCGGCATCCAATTAATCATTAAACTCTGTCGGCAGGATTTATACCCATTGTTAATAACCGTTTCTTCTTATCATGATTTCTCTGTTATCTTTCCATTTGATCACAATTGCCGGGCACTCAATTTTTAAAGCAGATTCAATCTCATTATGCAGTTCCCTTTCACTTACCACGTACGTCGCACTATAAAAAGAATACGTAATGCGATCGTCAATTGTGACTGGGTCTTGAGGGTCTAAGAAGGGTTTTAATGACTCAATGGCTTGGTGAATTACCCAAGGATGCGGCCTCAGAAGTCTGTGCATATGATGATTTATCCATTCATTTATCCATTCAATCGCAGGCCAGTTTACCGTTTCTGAATACTTAACCGATTTGAGTCCTTTTGACACTTTGATCAATTTATTAAGACCAACAGGCTTTCCGTTGATTGTCGCGAAGTCTATTCCAAGGAGTCCTCTAATTCGACTTTCTAGGGACAATCTTAAAGAGTATATGGTCAAAAGGTCTGTTCCGTAGTTGTCCTGATTTTGATCTCTGATCTGATGAGTTAGGAACAATCTGCTTGCAATATCAAAATGTATTGCTGATGGCAACATGTTCGTGCTTAGCAAAATGAAACTAACATCCTCATTCGAGTCCAATTTTTTGACATATTGAGCAATGTCCGCAATTATTACTTTTACTTGATCTCGCGAATACCGATACTTTATCGATTCCAGGTATTCAGCCGCATTCTGAGCATGGCATCTATTTCTGAGGTTTTCCTCTCGCGGTGTCCATTTAGTTTTGAAAGCATTTTGCCTTCTGCAAATGATGGGAAGAGTTTTACCACCTATATTTTGAAAATACTTAATTAATTGTTCCAGATTCGCTGGCGTGGGATCCGTAAAAGACGTCTTTAAGTATGTTGTGTTGTTCAATTATTGAGACATTGAATGTTGTTAACTAGCGGATATATATGCACCCCTTATCATTCCAAAGTTACTCAACTGCCATCACTCACCAAACACTGTTGTTGCCATCTTGATTGATCGCCTAGCGCGAATCCTTCCGAATGCGCCATGCACTGTGAAACAAGATAATATACCACCACCTCTGGAACTGCACCACCCACACTTTTCCCTCTTCCTACCCGCTCGTTCCGTTTCGTGTTGGCATTTGTCATTGTCCGATGCGAACAGTATGCGTGGCCTTCCCGCCGCGAGCAATGCCGTATCCGTCGGCATGAATGTCGAACGGAAAAAGTTGCGACCTTCACCCCGTCCAGTTGCGACCTCCACTCAGAAAGGTTGCGACCTCGTATCGGAAAAGTTGCGACCTCGTTCGGGAAAAGTTGGCACCTCGTACCGGTCAGGATGAACCTGCTACCCGAATTGTGCGCATGCGCACCCCACGGGTGTAAATGGCAACCGAAATTGTTGGGCATACGTACCCGTCGGCATGAAATGGTGTCGGAAAAGTTGGGCATGCCACCAGGAAAAGTCGGGCATGCGTACCGGTCGTGTCAAATTGCTTCAGGTAAGTTGCGACCTTGGCCAGGAAAAGTTGAAATGACTATCAGTCCGGTTGCGATCTCGTACCGGAAATTTGCGACCTCGCACCCGCCAGTTGCGCATGCCATGAGGTAAACATGAAACGCGGCCATGCAAACATGGGTATGTGAACAGCAAGAGCTGGGCATGCGCACCAGTTCCCTTGCGACTTCCACCGGAAAAAGTTGGGCACGCGTACCGGTTCGGTTGCAAGCGTCGCCAGGAAAAGTTGCGACCTCGTATCGGAAAAGTTGAAATGGCTATTGGATTGAGTTACGCGTCGTGGATTGAGCGCTGAAAAGGCGACGTTAAGCCGAAGCACGTTATCCACCCTACGCGTTGTGTATGCAGAGCCGTGAAGGGCATGTGAAGGGTGGCGAAGCATCTCCACTCATGAGTTCGGTCCTTGGCCCGGATCAACTCCGCCAATATGAGTTGAGATCCTTCGGTGCAGCGCACAAGGCCTGGCGCCTCAGGACTGACAACGCTTGGGTTAGTGAACACGTCGTACCCTGTCGGCAGGATAGTAAACGTCGCAACGACACGAAGGCACTACCGCTTCTGCTGCTTATTTGTTCTAATATTCGCTAGCGGCGCAGGCTAACTGCGATCGATAGCTCGCACCAACAAGAAACCTGAAACAGCGTGGGTAAGTGGCGGTGGGCCCTCAACTTTAAACTTTAAAACCTTAAACTTTAAACTCTTCCAACCGCCCGTATGTTAAAGTTTGTTAAATCAACCGTCAGCGGGTCACGCAACGTAAGATTTCAACATTAATGTCAGTTGAATTGCACCCAATTATTTCCGACCTTTGAAAATTCTATAACTAACATAACTATGCGTTATACCCTTTCTCTCCTGCTTATTCTTCAGTCGCTTTTCCTTCTGGCCCAGCCAGCGTATAAGATTGATTTTAAAGTCGATGGCTTAAAAGACACAACCGCTTATCTCGGATATTATTACGGTGAAAGCACATTCATTAAAGACACAGCCCGTGTTAATGCGAGCGGCGAATTTTCGTTCGATGGAAAGCAGGCACTGCCTCATGGCGTGTATTTCCTCGTTCTGAACAAGATTAAGTTGTTCGAGTTCCCGATCAGCGGCAACCAGAAATTCACCCTTCAGACAAACACCGAAGACTATGTGAAGAACATGGTTGTAAAGAACGATGTGGACAATAAGCTTTTTTATGAGAACATGACCTTTAACATGGAGCGCCACAAAGAGGCAGAACCATTTTTGAAAGTATTACAGGACAGCACAGCAAACGAAGATCAGAAAAAAGAAGCGCGCGAGAATTTTAACAAGGTCAACGAGAAAGTGCTTGCATACCAGGATGAAATAATCGCAAAGCATCCTGGCACTATCACCGCCCGGTTATTGAAAGCCAACAAGCAGGTGAAAATTCCGGATGCTCCTAAAAAAGCAGACGGCAGCATAGACTCGACGTTTCAACTTCGCTGGTATCGCGAACATTTCTTCGACAACTTCGATCTGGCTGATGACGCGTTGATCCGCATGCCGCGCCCTGTGTACCAGGAAAAGATCAACGAATACCTTGACAAGCTCTACGTTCCACATCCGGATTCGCTTAAGAAAGCTATTGACTTCATTGTCTCAAAAGCGAAAAAAACCCAGGAAACATATAAGTATGCAGTCTGGATGTGTGTCGTGAAATACCAGGCACATGAGATCATGGGACTTGATGAAGTCTATGTCAACCTGTACGACCAGTATTTCGCCAACGGCGAGATGGATTTCTGGGTGAATGACAAACTAAAAAAGAATCTGAAAGATCAGGCGGAACGTTTCCGGAAGAGTCTGATCGGGAAGACGGGTGCAAACCTGATCATGCTTGATAACAATTTACAAGCGAAGTCACTTTACGATTTGAAGAACAAGTACACGATCCTGTTCATCTTCGATCCTGACTGCGGACATTGCAAGGAGGAAACGCCGAAGCTTGTTAATTTCTACAATGCGAATAAGAAGAAATTTGACGTTGAAGTTTTCGCTGTTAGCGCCGACACGTCGATGGCAAAAATGCGCGATTACATCCGTGACATGAAAATGCCGTGGATTACGGTGAACGGTCCCCGCTCCTATGTAGGAAGCTACCAGGATCTTTACGACGCGGCCACAACGCCTGCGCTATACATTCTCGATAACCGAAAGAAAATCATTGGCAAGAAGATCCCGGCAGAGAAGGTGCTGGACTTCCTGACCCATTACGAACGTACCGAGAAAGCACGGTTGTCGCAGAAATTGTAGCAGCCAGCAGCACAAAAGCGGACAGATGTCGTTCATATCTGTACAAAACCGAGTGGGTGAAGCTGGTTTTCGACCAAACCGCTCATGTTGCGAATTAGACCAAAGACATTGAAATAGAGCACCTTCTGTAACATTTCAAGTTTTTTTTAGTCTTATACGCAACTATTCATCACATATGGAGTATCTATTGATGTATACAAAGACCAACGATTAATTAATACAATATGGCTTTTTTAGACAAACTGCTTGGAAAGAAGAAACCGGAACTGAAAGCCCGTTGCCCGATCACAAAAGAACAAATTGAAAGCGGCTTTGGGTACCTGCTTACCACCGCCCAGGTGATTGCATCGAAGAAGTACTGGGACATGGTGATGACAGAACCGGAAACGATGTCGTACTCGGTCTCGCACTTTAAAAATCAACAGAGTGGAACGCAAATGCGTAATCTGATTTTCGAAAAATACAGCAACGTTGAAAAGCCGTGGATGATCTCTGATTCATGCATCAACCTTTTCGAAAACATCGATCGCAAATCAGCGCGCGAATTTGCAAAGAAGTGGTGGGAAACTGCTGGAAACTTTATACCGGATAATTCTGGACCAGCAACCGTTGCGTTAGATCCAAATGCGTTACAGTCGGTGAAAGATTACGCTGTTATGGAAGCCGGACGTACAAGAATTGCACTTAGTTAGTTAGTTCTCATAGATTTAGGTTAAGTTAATCCCGTTCTAGAAGGCGGGATTTTCTTTTTTTGTTCCAACCTAATTGGTTCTGTCGATCGTGAATTGAACAAGTTGTTCAAGCGATCTTCTGTGAGGCGAATCCGGGAAAGTGTTTAAGATCCGGATAGCATCTTTGTGGTACTCGATCATCTTTTGGATCGCGTATTCAATTCCACCAGACGCCTTCACGTACGCGATCACTTCTTTAACCTTTTTTGGTTTATCGCTTTCATTCTTTACGATGCTGATGATCCTGCGTTTCTCAAGCCAGCCTGATTTCGAAAGCGCAAAGATCAGCGGAAGCGTCATTTTCTTTTCTTTGATATCGATTCCGACTGGTTTACCGATTTCCATTTCCCCGTAATCGAACAGGTCATCCTTAATCTGGAATGCCATCCCTATCTTTTCTCCGAACATGCGCATCTTCTCGACCGTCTGTTCATCGGCGCCTGCCGAGCTTGCGCCCACTGCGCAACACGAAGCGATCAATGAAGCAGTTTTCTGCCGGATGATCTCGTAATAGATATCTTCGGTAATGTCGAGTCTGCGGGATTTTTCCATCTGCAACAACTCACCTTCACTCATTTCTTTTACAGCATGTGTTACGATGCTGAGTAAACTGAAGTCTTTATTCTCGATCGAGAGAATTAAACCTCTCGAAAGAAGGAAATCGCCGACGAGTACCGCGATCTTATTTTTCCAAAGTGCATTGACCGAAAAGAAGCCGCGTCGATAGTTCGCCTCGTCAACAACATCATCATGAACGAGCGTAGCCGTATGAAGAAGTTCGATCAAAGACGCACCGCGAAATGTAGCTTCAGTGATTGTACCTGCAGTGCCCGCGCTAAGAAAGACGAACATCGGCCGCATCTGCTTTCCCTTCCTTTTCACGATATAACTCATGATTTTATCAAGCAGGAGCACTTTTGTCTTCATGGAGGCGCGGAATTTAGGCTCGAACTCCTCCATTTCCCGTGCGATCGGCTTCTTGATATCGTCTAGCTTCAACGGCATTAACCGCAATAATACAGCAAGTTTTTTATGTGGTGAAGGAATTGTTATGTAAAGTGGTCGGGAAACAAGTTCATCCTTCATCCCCATCCGGATGAGTATTTTAGTATTTTCGACCTGAAATGCGCCATGCCTTGGGATTACTTCCTTGGGTCATCGGCGAGTCAACACGCAAGATGAAAATCTGGGGCAATCATTGGGACTATTTAGTTTTCGGCATCCTTGTTTTCGGTATCGCCTTCATTGTCGGGCGTATTCTCCGTGTAATCATCGGGTTGGCGGTAAAGGCGGCCAGCAGGAAGCTCAAGATCGTTGACCACACGCAATTCAATTTTTTAAAGAACTCGGTTGAATTCATCGTCTACATCATTGCGACGATTGTTTTCTTCAACACAATCCCGGAATTAAAGGTCTATGGAACTGCATTGTTCGCCGGTGCCGGCGTACTCGCCGCCATTGTCGGTTTTGCTTCGCAGTCTGCTTTTTCAAATATCGTCAGCGGCGTGTTCATCGTCATGTTTAAACCCTTCAGTGTGGGAGACCGTGTGAAGATCGGACAACTGTACCAGGGCGATGTAGAAGACATCACGCTGCGGCATACCATCATTAAAGATTTTGAAAATCGCAGAATTGTTATCCCAAATAGCGTGATGAACAATGAAACGATCATCAACTCTACACTCACAGATGAAAAAGTCTGCATATTAATCGACATCAATGTCAGTCTGAGCAGCGACCTGGATCGGGCCATGGCTATTATCCAGGATGAAGCCATCAAGCACCCATCGTGTTTAGACAACCGAACGCCAGAGGAGAAAAGTGAGGACTCATCACCAGTACAGGTTCGGTTGATCATGCTGAGCGAAGCAGGGCAGCAGATCCGTGGGTATGCGTGGGCCCTAACGCCGGGTGATGGATTCGTAATGAAATGCGATTTACTCAAAAGTATCAAAGCGCGTTTCGACCGTGAGCATATTCAGATTGCCGTTCCCTATCGCCTGGTCGAGATGAAAGAACCTATCAGTAACCCATTGGCTTTATGAGCACCCATTTACTAAACGAGATCCACCCGCATAAGCCTGGCGAAAAAATCATTCTCGAGCTTATCAGTTATAACCGTGAAAAATATGATCGCTGCGATGATGCACCGATCGATGAAGTGTTGCGCAAAATGCAGCCTGACAGGGTAAACTGGATCAACCTGGATGGGCTAACAGATCCGCGTGTCATTGAAAAAATACAAAGCGCGTTTTCGCTTCACTCGCTGCTTATCGAAGATATTCAGCAGGATCAGCGGCCAAAAGCTGAAGAATATGACGACTACCTGTTCGTAACAATGAAGATGCTGTACAAGATCAACGGGCTTGAAATAGATTATGAACAGATCAGCTTCGTACTTGGAAAGAATTATCTGATCTCTTTCCAGGAAAAAGAAGGTGACCTTTTTGATCAATTTCGCGAAAGGATCCGGCTCGATCAGGGACGCGTGCGAAAGAAAGAAGCTGACTACCTTTTATACCGGCTCGTCGAAATCAGTGTGGAAAACTATTACAATGTTCTCGATCATTTCGGTGAACAGATCGAAGAGATCGAAGACCAGATCAGACAAAAGAACACCTCTGAAGACACATTTAAACGTGTGCAAACCCTGAAAAAGGAGTTGATCTTCCTGCACAAGGCTTTGTATCCATTGCGCGAAGCGATAAACCGTCTCATTAAAGATGAGACTGCTTTTATCAGAGAAGAAAATACGCGGTTCTTCTCCGACATCAACGACCATGTCGTGCACATGATCGACCTGCTTGATACCTACCGGGACCTCGCCCAGGGCCTCACCGATTTTCATATTAACATGCAGAACCAGAAACTGAATGAAGTTATCCGGATGCTTACTATCATCTCGACGATATTCATTCCTTTAACATTCATCGTTGGCGTATACGGCATGAACTTCGAGTTCTTCCCGGAGTTGCAATGGCGTTATGGATATTTTTATGTGTGGGGATTAATGATCGGGCTCGTCTTCGCGATGATCGGTTATTTCAAATGGAAGAAGTGGCTTTAGAATTAAGAAGTGAGAAGTAAGATTTGAGATTTATGATTTAACTGATTTCAATTCATAAATCGTTAAATCTTAAATCTTATCTAGTCTTCCTCGTCTTGCGGAACATACCGATCAACAACATCAACGAGGATGATCTGATTTTTGATCCGTTTCACCACTGTAAAAACATAATCATCGAAATTGATCGACTCGCCAACGTTCGGTATTCTTCCGACCACGTCGATCAGCATCCCCGCAAGGGTGACATAAATTTCATTTTCAGGTAGCGGTCTCGGAAGCGTTTCGTTCAAAGATGTTAATGTGATGGCTCCCTGTACGCGGTATTTGTTTACATCCGTCTTTTCGATCAATGGCATTTCAGAGTCATACTCGTCCTGTATTTCACCGACAAGTTCCTCAAGGATATCTTCCATCGTGATCACGCCTTCCGTTCCCCCGAACTCATCAACAACAATGGCAAACTGGATATGCTGCTTTTGAAAATCACGCATGATATCGATCAGCTTCTTATTTGCAGCGATGTAATGCGCAGGCCGCATAATGTCTTCAATCACAAAATCTCCGCCGGCATTAAGCTTTGGAAGCAAATCTTTTGTAAAGATGATCCCTACGATATGATCAATCGTTCCTTCGAAAACCGGAACCCTCGAATATCCGTTTTCAAGAATCTTTTCGATGCTGGTACGAACAGCAACTGCTTTATTGACGCCAAACACATGAGTTCTCGGAACCATGGCCTGTCGGGCCGAACGTTCGGCGAAATCAAATGCGTTGCGTATAATTTCGTATTTGCGTGCTTCGATCACACCACTTTTCTTCCCTTGTTCAACCATCATCCGAAGCTCTTCCGGCGAGTGCACTTCTGCTTCCTTCAGCGGCGTTATGCCAATACGTCGAAGGATAAAATTAGAGAATCCATTGAGAACAAAAATAAACGGTCGGAATACCCAGTAAAAAACATTCAAAGGAGCTGCCAGCCATAGCGTTGTGCTTTCGGGGCGCTGAATGGCGATTGATTTCGGTGCAAGCTCGCCGAATACGATGTGTAGAATCGTGATCAACGCAAATGCAATTGGAAGAGCGATACTATGCGCAGTTTCGGGATCGAGCACAAGTCCGAACTTCTCAAACATCGCGAGAATAATGTCTGCAACAACCGCTTCTCCAATCCAGCCGAGCGCAAGACTTGCGATGGTAATACCAAGTTGTGTTGCTGAAAGATAAGCGTCGAGGTTTGCCACGATGTGCTTTGAAAGCTTCGCCATCGAGTGACCTTCTTTCGCTTTAAGATCAAGCTGTGAAGATCGCACTTTCACGATGGCAAACTCAGCTGCAACGAAAAAGCCATTGAGTAGTACAAGAAAGATTGTTAATAAGGAATCTAAAATCATACTTAAATGAAAAGGGCTGCATACACAGCCCTGTTAATAATTTATTTTATAATCGTCAGATTCGTTCTTCCAGGTCAGTTATCCTGTCCTGTGCTTCACTCTTGCCGAGCGACAATGCTTTTTTATACAGCTCGATGGCTTCCCGGTAAGTTTCCTTTTTCTTTTTAGGAGCAAGGCGTGTACGATTCGCCGCTTCTTCAACAGCCATCGCTCGTGTAAAGTATGCATCGGCTTCACTTACCTTCGACTGTAGCATCAGCTCCTGCACGCGCGCCTCAATCAAAGCAAGCTCCTGTGATTTAGTTTCGATCTCCTGTTGCTTTTCAATTATTTCAGCCTCTTGTAAGCCTACCGTGTTAATAAGAGACTCGTTCTCACTTCTGAATTTCTCAACCTGTTCCTGTAACATTGAAATCTCCTTCGTGCGCGCATCAAGGTCAGCCTTCAACTTACTGATCGTTTTTGCATACAACGAGCTGTTCGCGTTAGAGGTACGTAACGACTTCTCAAGGCTGGAGATCTTATCCTGCGTTTCTTTTACGTAAGAATTCAGGTCCTTCATTCTTGAACTGTAGTCATCGTAAGTTGTGCCCTCTACCATGTTCACCCGTAGCAATTGGCGGCTTGCATCGATAGAGTCCATCAATGTGCCTACTTCTGTTAGGGTTTCTGCCATTTGCTGGCTTGTTTTCAACTCGCGTGTAAGGGAGTCCACCTGGGTTCGCAGCTGGTCCTTTTCTTTGTTATCGCAGCTAAAAAGAGTCAGGGAGGCAACCGCTGCAAAGGTGAGTGTACGACGCATATTTTGTTTAGAAAATTAAATGCAAAAATACACCTGTTTATGATGTCAAGGCCGCCAGCGTGTAAAATATTTTAAAGAATATTTGCATCTTTTATACCCCATAAGCATCTGACAATGAGTGGCATGGATATTTGTTTTTGGTATTGATGAAACGCATTTAAATTTGCCACCGTTTTTATCCACAAGGAGAAGCCGATGCCCGACATTATCACCACGCGAATAGCAGACCTGGGCAAACCTCGTGTCATTATCATTGGCGGTGGGTTTGGCGGCCTGGAAGTAACAAAAGGCTTACGAAAGGCAAAGGTTCAAACGGTCCTTTTTGATCGCTACAATTATCATACGTTCCAGCCACTCTTGTATCAGGTGGCAACTTCGGGACTTGAAACAAGCTCGATCGTCTTTCCTTTCCGAAGAAGATTTGCCAATCATCATAATTTTTACTTTCGACTGGCGGATGTTCATCGCATTGAGCCCACGGAAAAATGTATTCACACTTCCATCGGTAGTGTGAAATATGATTACCTCGTAATCGCAACGGGTGCGGAAACGAACTTTTATGGACTAACTGACGTAGCGGAGAAGTCCCATCCGATGAAAACGATCATTGACTCCATTAAGCTCAGAAACATTCTTATCCGTAACATTGAAACAGCACTGCTGATCGAGGACAAGGAGCTAATGAACAGTTACATGGATATCGTGATTGTAGGTGGCGGCCCAACGGGCGTTGAACTCGCGGGGGCGATCGCCGAACTGAAGCGATACGTATTTCCAAAGGATTATCCGGAACTGGAGCTTACGCAGATGGACATTCATCTGATCGAAGCAACGCCGCGCCTGTTGAACGGCATGTCGGAGGTTGCAGGCAAGAAAGCACTGGAATACCTGCAGGGCATGGGCGTGAAGGTTCATCTTAACTGCGCAGTGAAATCATACGACGGTCACCAGGTGACATTCAACACCGGCGAAAAACTTATCAGCAAAACGCTGGTATGGGCAGCTGGCGTAAAAGGGAATCCCGTGCATGGCTTGCCGGTCGAATCGATCGGTCGGGCTACACGCATTAAAGTAGATGAGTTTAACCGCGTGAAAGGTTTTGACAACATCTTCGCCATCGGAGATGTGGCGCTGATGGAAGGAGACACTGGTTTCCCTAACGGCCATCCGATGGTCGCGCCACCGGCGATGCAACAGGGCAAACTGGTAGCAGAAAATATCGCACGCATTATAGGAGGAGAGCAAGTGAAGGCGTTCCGCTATGTTGACAAAGGTTCGATGGCGACGATTGGCCGGAACAAAGCAGTTGTGGATCTGAAATCAGTAAAGTTCCAGGGATTTTTCGCCTGGTTGATCTGGATGTTTATCCACCTGATTTCGCTTATCGGATTCAAGAACAAATTCTTTGTTTTCATGAACTGGCTCATGAGCTACTTCTCATTCGATAAAAGCAACAGACTGATTATCGCGCGGCCGAAAGACGGTGTGCAATAGCAATGGCAGAGTCACAAAATAAAAACCTCCACACCCTTTCTGCCGCCGGCGTCCTCATTTCTTTGGGGATCATCTATGGCGACATCGGAACATCGCCTATCTATACGTTTCGCTTTATTGTTGGTACACATGTAATCACTGAAGAACTGATCTTTGGCGGGCTCTCCTGTGTCTTCTGGACGTTAACCCTCATCACGACAATAAAATATGTTTACCTCGCATTAAGCGCCGACAACAAAGGTGAAGGAGGAATTTTTGCGTTGTATGCCTTGGTAAGGCGATACAAGGCAGGGTGGGTAATCTTTCCCGCCATTATCGGCTGTGCCACACTAATCTCCGACGGATTTATCACGCCAGCCATCAGTGTCACTTCCGCCATTGAAGGACTCAGCGTACTCTACCCGGACATTACGCGGGAAACAATCCTGACAATCGTCATTATCATTCTGGTACTGCTTTTTGTCTTTCAGCAGTTCGGTAGTGTTGTCGTCGGCCGGACATTCGGGCCCATCATGCTCCTCTGGTTCAGCTTTATCGCAGTTGTCGGTCTATCACACCTGGTAAAACAGCCACAGGTGCTTGAGGCGTTGAATCCGGTTTATGCTTATAATTTACTCGTTAAGTATCCCGGAGGTTTCTGGATCCTGGGTGCCGTATTCCTTTGTACCACCGGAGCTGAAGCCATGTATTCAGACCTGGGACATGTAGGAAAAAGTAATATCCGCATAAGCTGGGGATTTGTTAAAGTGGCATTGCTGCTCAGCTACTTCGGGCAAGGCGCGTGGTTGCTCGAACACGAAGGACGTGTGTTAGGCGATGCAATTCCATTCTTTCAGATACTGCCCCAAACACAATTCTGGCTGATCATTGGCGTGACCATTGCCACCATGGCCACCATCATTGCGAGCCAGGCATTGATCTCAGGTACATTCACGCTTGTAAACGAAGCGATGAAGCTGAAACTGTGGCCTGCCACGCGCGTACGTTACCCAAGCCAGGTGAAGGGCCAAATCTACATCCCGGCAATCAACTGGATCCTGATGCTCGGATGCATCCTCGTGGTTCTTATCTTCCAGGAGACAAAACGAATGGAGGGAGCATACGGCCTCGCCATTACATTCGATATGTTGATGACGACAAGTCTTCTCATATTTTATTTTTCCGTTTCGCGGAAATCTACTTACCGCGCGCTGATCATGGCCATTGTTTTCTTTTCCATTGAAGGCGCGTTCCTCGTATCAAACCTGAATAAGTTCGCACATGGTGGCTGGTTCTCATTTACAATTGCCACGATGTTTTTCATGATGATGTACATTCTTGTACGCGCACGAAGACTACGCGACCGACATACGGAATTTGTCGATCTCAAACATTACGTTGGGATGATACAGGATCTGCAGTCTGATAACACCGTTCCTAAAGAAGCGACAAACCTCGTGTATCTGGCAATGGCCGACACGAAACGATATATAGATTCGAATATCATCTATTCGATTTTCAAGAAGAGGCCAAAGCGTGCCGATGTATTCTGGTTCGTACACGTTGATACTGTTGACAGCCCCTTTACCAGCAAGTATGTTGTCGACACCATCGTTCCAAAAAAATGTTTCTTTGTCAGGATCAAGTTAGGATTCAAGACAGACCATCGCGTCAACCTTATCTTTAATAAGATCATCCATGAGATGGCTGATGCCGGCGAGATCGACCTGACCAGTCCGTATCCTTCGCTACACAAATACAGCATGATGGCCGACTTTAAGTTCATCATTCTCCATTCGTGGGCTTCGAGTGATAGCGAGATTTCAAACTTCGATCGCCTGATCATTCAGGGGTACCGTCTTCTGAAAAAGCATAGTCTGTCCACCGAAGAAATGTATGGTATTGAGGCAGCAAACCTCGAGGTGGAGAAAGTGCCTATCCAGGTTGGGCCGCAGGCAAAGATTCGTATCAAACGCGATCGCGAGGAATAATCTCATCATTCAAGTACGTTGCCCGGAACCGGACGTTTTTGTTCGGTTGTAACACTCCACGAATCATAAATCGATCTTAACAGCCAGCCCGTAAAACTTTTTCTGCATGGCATCAATCTTGACTAAAAGTGGCAGCCGGTTTTACACATATTAGACCAAAAGATCATGCTCAGAAATTACCTCCTCATTGCCTTTCGTAACATTCAGAAAAATGCGGTGTACTCATTCATCAATATTTTCGGACTATCAGTCGGGCTATGCTGCACAATCCTCATTATGCTCTGGGTTCAGGATGAGGTGTCTTACAACAAATTTCACACGAATATCGATCGACTTCATCAGGTGTGGATCAATGCGGCTTATGACGGACGCGTCAGCACTTACAACTCATGTCCGCTGCCGACCGCAGAAGGTTTAAAAGAAGAGGATGCGAATATTAAAAGAACAACGACAACTGATTGGGGTGGCGAACACTTGCTCACCGTGGGCGAGAAACGGTTTTACAAGCAAGGCTTCTTTGTCGGGCCGGAATTTCTCGAAATGTTCCGCTTCGCGTTGCTGAAGGGGAATGCGGCGCAAGCATTAAAAGAACCTCATTCTATTGTCATCAGTGAATCGACAGCAAAGGCATTGTTCGGAGAGGAAGATGCGATCAACAAATCAATTATTCTTGACAACGCTGACGAATTGAAAGTAACAGCTGTGTTGAAAGACATTCCTGGCAATTCAACATTTCAATTCGATTGCTTAATCCCATTCGCGGTATTCGAACAGCAACAATGGGTGAAGAATTCAATGGACAATTGGGGCAATTATTCCTTCCAGGTATTCGCCGAATTGCATGATAACGTGAATAAAGAATCTGTCGATGATAAGGTGAAAGGATTGCTCACAAAAAAAGGACAGACCGACATCAAGCGTGAGTTCATGCTTCATCCTATGGACAGATGGCGACTACATTCTTCTTTCGAAAATGGAAAAGAATCTGGCGGAATGATTGATTACGTAAACATGTTTACATTGATCGCACTTTTCACTCTGCTAATAGCGTGTATTAACTTTATGAATCTCGCAACCGCGCGCTCCGAAAGAAGAGCTCGTGAAGTTGGGATCCGAAAAAGTGTCGGGTCAAGAAGGAAAGAATTGATCCTGCAATTCCTCGGAGAATCCTTAATGATCGCTGCATTTGCATTTGTTGCAGCAGTTATACTTGCTGAACTGGCACTCCCCTTTTACAATACCCTGGTCGAGAAGAAATTGTTTATCGACTATACTTCACCGATGTTCTGGATATTTGGCGTGGGAATAACCCTGATAACAGGGTTGCTAGCCGGAAGTTACCCGGCGTTCTATCTTTCATCATTCAATGCTGTGAAGGTGTTAAAAGGAAAAATTCAAATTGGGAAAGGTGGAACTACGCCGAGAAAGATATTGGTGGTGATGCAGTTTGTCATCTCGATGATCCTGATCGTTTGCAGCATCGTTATTCAGCAGCAAATTCAGTTCGTCAAAGACCGTCAACTTGGATACGACCAGGAAAATCTCATTACGGTTGATCACACAACCGAGATCGGTGAAAACTATCAAACAATAAAAACGGAACTGCTTCGATCCGGAGTGGTAGACGCAGTCACAAAATCCAACAGTCCTATCACAGCCATATATTCAAATAACTTTCTGGATTGGCCCGGTAAGCCCGAAGAACAGAAAGTCGTGTTTACCACCATTGCAACTGAATACGACTATTCCAAAACAATGGGGATCAAGATGCTTGATGGTCGTGATTTTTCAGAAGATTTCAAAAGTGATACACTGGCAATTATCATTAACAAAGCCGGCATCGACATAATGGGATTGAAAGAACCGATCGGTGCAACGGTTGATCTATGGGGTGGTAAACGACACATCATAGGCATTATTGACAACGTGCTGATGGGATCACTCTTTCGTGAAGTGTCTCCATTGATGATGGTACTGGAACCCGAGTGGGTGAGCGCGGTTACCATACGGTTGTCGAAAACAAATGACCTGCAGGCGTCGCTGAAAAAGGTCGAGGAAATATTCCAAAAATATAACAGTGCATATCCATTTGAATATGCATTCGTGGATGTGGAGTTCAACAAAAAGTTCAGCATGATCAACATGATGAGTAGCCTGGGAAGCATCTTCACGTTCATGGCGATCTGCATAACCGGGTTGGGATTGTTTGGTCTCGCTGCGTTTACAGCCCAACAGCGCACCAAAGAGGTTGGAATCAGAAAAGTGCTGGGCGCCTCGGTGTCGACTCTTGTTCTGCTGATATCGCGCGAGTTTTCCTACCTGGTAATAATCGCATTCGTCTGCTCCGTTCCGCTCGCATGGTGGTTTTCTGGAATCATCCTCGAACGATACCCATACAGAATAGACGTACCGTTGTGGGTAATGCCGGTAGCCGGAATTGTGTCATTGTTCTTCGCATTGTTTATCGTGAGTTCACAGGCATTAAAAGCTGCGTCAGCCAATCCCGTGAATTCTCTTCGAAACGAATAAGGTTTAGTATGTTTATAAATGAAGGGCGTTCTCACGGGAACGCCTTTGTTTTAACTAGCTTTCAGCGTCAGCATTAACGTTTCTTAACAATGACCGCCACCGAACGATCTTGTACGACGATGTTCACAATCCCGATCATGTAAAATGCTTTTGGAATTGAAAACCAAAGAATTTAATTGTGGCATCCCAATTGACTATCAGTCCGCGTTATCACTCACCTTATGTTCAGAAACTATTTTATAATCGGTCTTCGTAACCTTCTAAAACAAAAAGGCTACACATTCATCAAAATTGCCGGCCTTGCATTCGGCCTGGCGGCAAGTATGATCATCTACCTTTATATCAGGGAAGATCTCTCTTATGACAAATTCAACACCAACTATGAACGGATTGTCAGGGTCTTGACAATTGACAGTGCTGAAGGCGTAAGCAGCAAGCTGGTTGGTGTAACACAGCCACGTCTGGGGCCAGCCGCGGAAGAAGAGCTACCGGAAGTGGTTCAAAGCGTACGGTTTACCGGCGGCGGAAGATATGACCTGAGCTACGAAGACAATTCTTTAAAATGCGAAGCTGCGTTTCGCGTCGACCCTTCGGTTTTTTCGGTATTTGATTTCAAGGTAGTCGCAGGCGCAACGACCGGAATATTGGACCAGCCCGGATCAATCGCAATCACCGAGTCGCTCGCGCGAAAGATCTTCGGGGATGAAAGCGCTATTGGAAAAACACTGAAGCTCAACCAAAATGTCGATCTCAACATCACCGCCGTTCTTGCAGATCCGCCAAAGACTTCACACATTCAGTTCGATCTCCTTCACTCGCTGGTACCGGGTCAGAATGAAGATGGTTTAAGACAGGCGCTTGAAACGTGGCAGGGCATCTTTACATTTACCTATCTCCTGCTCGACCGGCCTGCAGATGTCAATGATCTGAATCAGAAACTTCAGGCAATCAGTAAAAAGAACAATGCATTTGAATTCTTCACGCCAGTCGTACAACGCCTTGAGGATGTTCATTTGAAATCCAAAGAGATCCTCTTTGAAACAAATGCGAATAAATCGGACGAGCTTAATGTGTATGTTCTTTCGATCATTGCACTGTTGATCCTCATTCTCGCAGCAGTCAATTTTATGAATCTCGTGACGGCGAAATCAACCGGACGGGCGAAGGAAGTCGGGATGCGAAAAGTTATCGGCGCCGTTCGCCCGCAAATCATTGGTCAGCATCTAGTCGAATCAATAATTGTAACGCTTGTGTCTGCATTGATTGCATTGGCAGTGGTTTTTATGCTTGTCCCCGTGCTTAACAACATTTATCAGCGCTTCGCTGATCAACACGTGCTACTTGAACCACAAAGCTTGCTGATCATTGCCGGACTGATTTTGTGCGTCGGTGTTCTCGCTGGACTTTATCCCGCATTTGTGCTTTCGTCATTCAAGCCGATCATGGTCCTGAAAGGATCGTTCAGGAGTTCAGCGAGCGGTATACGTCTACGGAAAGCGCTCGTGGTTCTGCAGTTTACGATCTCCATCGCGCTGATGGTCGGCACAGGAATCGTTTATCAGCAGATGCGTTTCATCTACACGGCCGACCTGGGATATTCGCGTGATCAGATCGTGACGATACAGCAAAACGGAGCTGCTATTCAGCGTTCATCAACATTAAAAACCGAATTGCTGACGACTGAAAATATTGTTTCAGCGGGAACGTCATCTGCGCGGATGGGGCAACAACTTGGAAGAACCGGTATTACGCCAGAGGGGGCAACGAGCGAAACCAATATTATCACAAGCATTATGAATGTGGATGAGACCTTCATCCCAACGATGGATATGAAACTTGTCGCAGGACGAAATTTCTCGCTCGACTATCACGATTCGCTTTCAATGATCGTGAATGAAGAAATGCTTCGCTTGCTGAAATGGAAGGAAGGCATTGGTAAGCGCATCGCTTTGCAAAGCGGGCCCAACCCTACTGACCTGACGTACTATACAGTTGTTGGCGTTGTGAAAGACTTTCACTTTGCAACGATTCGCCACAAACTTGAACCGATGTTCATGCTTTACCATGGCAACAACGGCGCTCTTTCAATAAAAGTGAAAGCCGGCAAAGTACAGGAAGCGCTGGCGCACATAGAAGACACCTGGAAAAAGGTCAATCCCGGAACCACGTTCGAGTATAACTTTCTCGATGAGCAATTCGCGAATCTCTACCGTAACGAGCAAGCCTTCGCCAGCATGTTTACACACTTCACTGTCCTTGCGATTGTTATTGCAGGATTGGGATTGTTCGCGCTATCTGCCTTTACCGCGGAACAGCGTAAAAAAGAGATTGGGATCCGCAAAGTACTCGGCGCTAGTAACGGCAACATTTTGGTGAAACTCTCTTCAGAGTTTGTTCAATTGATTGGCGTCTCATTCGTGCTGGCAAGTATTGCCGCTTACTTTGTTATGTCGCAGTGGCTGAAAGATTTTCAGTACAGCATTGACATCGGACCGGAAATTTTCATTGTCGCCGGCTTTCTCTCCGTCGCAATTGCCCTTGCGACGATCAGCTTCCAGGCATTAAAAGCCGCTTTGGCAAATCCGGTAAATTCCTTGCGTAGCGAGTAAACCGACCGCGGTTCGCGATAGCCGTTTATGATGAAACACTCATAAACTGTTATATTCGCGTACCCCATGCTAAAGAGTTATTTGATCATTGCCGTTCGCTTTTTTTCGCGGCAGAAAGGATTCTCAATCATCAATATTTTCGGGCTCACCACCGGGATCGCGTGCAGCCTACTGATCCTTTTGTATCTGGATGATGAATTAAGCTACGATGATTTCCACCAGGCGAGTGACAGAATCTACCGCGTGGGTTTCCAGGGGAATATCCAGGGTAAGCAGACCACTTCGACTTTGACCGGTTTTCCGGTTGCCGAGGTGTTAAAGGGAAGAATCGATGATATCGAATCAACGTGTCGTATTGCAAGTTGGGCAACATTTCCGGTTCGACATGATTCTCTATCCTATACAGAACCTTATCTGCTTCTCGCTGATAAGAATTTCTTCCGGTTCTTTTCGTTTGACCTGCTTGAAGGGCATCCAGACAAAGTGTTAGATGGAAATCGCAAAGTTGTTCTTTCCGAAAGCGCGGCAAGGAAATACTTTGGCTACAAAGGACAGGGTGATACCACTGTCATCGGTAAAAAGCTGAGCATTGCGCAAAACTACATCGTCGAGGTGGCGGGCATAGCAAAGGACCCACCGCGAAAATCGCATTTTCATTTCACCATCATTCTTTCGCTCCAAACATGGGAAGCTTCAGAGAACCGTGAATGGCTTAACAACAAAGTGATAACGTACTACAAACTTCGCGAGAATGTTGATCACGAGAAAGCCAATCAGCAAGTAGCCTATGAGTTACGGCAGACACTAAACAAAGAACTGAACTACCTTAAAAACACCGATCTCGATAAATATCAACAGCAGGGCAGCAGTCTTGCATATATCATTCAGCCTCTATCGGAAATACATTTACGCTCCGACCTTCAGGATGAAATTGAAAAGAATGGCAACGTCGAATACATCTATCTCTTTGCATCCGTAGCTGCATTTATCACTTTCCTGGCATGCATTAATTTCATGAACCTGACAACGGCGCGTTCTGCAAGCCGTGCGAAAGAAGTTGCAGTGCGCAAAGCTGTCGGCGCGCAGAATAACAAACTCATCATGCAATTTCTACTGGAGTCTTATTTCTATGTTGTGACTGCAGTTGTCCTTGCTTTTATTCTTGTAACAATATCTCTCGCACCTTTCAACTATTTTACTGCAAAGGATTTGTCTGTAGGCTCATTCTTCAACGCGCCTTTCATGCTGGGACTGGCAGTGTTTATTATCATTACAGGATGCGTCGCAGGAAGCTATCCTGCATTCTATCTCGCGTCTTTTAGTCCGATAGAAGTATTGAAAGGAAATCTACGGGCGAGGCTCAGAACTTACGGCATCCGAAATATTCTTGTCGTATTTCAGTTTCTTATTTCAACGGTACTAATTATTGCGACGTTGGTCGTCCATCAGCAATTGTTGTTTATGCAGACCGTTGATGTTGGATTCAAGAAGGAAAATATTGTAAATCTACTGCACACCCGAAATCTTGGCCGGAATGCCCTTGCATTCAAGGAAGAATTGCTAAGCCAAAAAGATATTGTCATCGCGGCTTCATACGCAAACCGGTTGCCGCCCAACATTGACTGGTTATCAGTATTCAACAGGCCGGATGATGATCGCGATTACCAGCTTGCCATATACGAAATGGATTACGACCATTTCAATACCATGGGATATAAGATGGCCGCTGGCAGATTTTTCAGCCAGGACGAAAATGATTCTTCGTCGGTCATTCTCAATGAATCAGCTGCGCACATTTTGAGGGTAAAAGATTATGACGGGATGGAGTTGTTTACAAACTATGATCAGCCTGCCGGCAGATATCGGGAGGTAATCGGCGTTGTCAAAGATTTTAACTATCAATCGTTAAAAAATCCTATTCAACCGATGGCGATCGTTCTCGGGTATCAGCCAAATTGGGAAATGGCAATCAGGGTCAGGAATATTGACGACAATACAATTGCAACGATCGGAAAAATTTATACTAAACACGCTGACGGTGCCCCTTTTGAGTTCTCAATTGTTGAAGATAACTTTCAACTCAAGCAAGAAAGAGAAGAACGTATCGGATTGTTATTTCTCGGTTTTTCCGTATTGGCGATTGTGATTGCCTGTCTCGGGCTTTTCGGGCTTGCCACATTTACAGTCGAACAACAACGCAAAGAAATTGGCATCCGGAAAGTATCTGGTGCAAGCACACGTCAGCTGTTACTGTTATTGAACAAAGGCTTTCTTTTACTGGTGCTTATCGCGAACCTGATCGCCTGGCCGTTATCCTGGTGGCTGATGACTTTATGGCTCAATCAGTTTGCGTATCACATCATCATGCCGTGGTGGACATTCATTGTTTCAGGAGTTGTGACGTTCGCTATTGCCTTCTTTTCAATCAGTTCGAAGGCTTTCTCCACCGCGCGTCAAAATCCTGTTAATTCTTTGCGTACCGAATAGGGGTACATGCAACCTTGGTTGTCTATTTATAGTCTTCCCGACGAATTCCGTTTTATGAAACATATTTTTTTCTTATCGGCAGTAGTTTTAATGGCTATTGCCTCCATTGCGCAGGAGATCGAAAAAGATCTTAAATCATTCACGAAAATCATTACCTCACCGCGCGTGAACGTAGTGCTCCAAAAAGGTGAAAAAGAACACATCCGTTTGGTCTATAACAACGTGAGTAAAGGCAAGATCAACATCGTCGTTCGTGGAAATACATTACATGTATACCTGGACGAAGCAAAAAAGATTGAGCGTACCGAACGGCTCAATGACCTCGGGTCAACGTTTACTATGTACCATGGTGCCCGGCTAACAGCGTACATCACGTATAAAGACCTGGAGCTATTGGAGATCCGCGGAAACCAGCAACTAACTGTTCTAACGCCGATAGACGTTGAACATTTCGTCTTGCGCGCTTATGGAGAGAATATTATTACGATCAATTCGCTCAACACAGATTTCTTTAAAGCTTCGCTTTACGGTAATAACAAACTTCGCATTAATGCCGGGAAGGTTGTTGAGCAAAAATATCGTCTCTACGGCGCGAACAAGATAGATAGCGAAAACGTAAAAAGTGCCTACGCGACAACGAACATCTATGGTGAAGGTAGCATTCACTTGCGATCCACTGAAGAAGTACGCGTAAATGCGTTTGGTGACCCTTATATCCAGGTCGCGGGCGGCGCGCATATCAACAAATGGCTCGTCTTCGGCAGGGCGGATATTGTAAGACGCTAATCCATTTTCAAAAAAATAGCTTCAGGTTTATGGAATAGTGCCCTGATAGGCATCTAAGCATTGTAACAAAAATGCAATGCTATGAACACCACAAAAGTAAAACTCTTCGCGCTCATCGTCATTAGCGCGGCGCTATTACTGGCCTTTTCCCTGAAAAATACACCTATTCCAAAAAAGAAAAAGATGCCGTTTGTCCCGCCGAAAGGATGTGTTTTCAGGACGGTGATGGGAGAAGAATCTTCGCTGAATCACGCAAACTACAAGACGCCTGAAAAAGTCGTGGCTTCCATTGATCACGCGCTTTCATGGATGGCAAAAGCACAAAACAAAAACGGAGGCTGGGGTGCCGGAAGTCATTCCTATCAAAACGTAAGAGATCCGCACGCGGTCCAAACAGATCCTGCAACGACGGCCATGGTTGCGATGGCGTTGCTAAGAAGTGGAACAACGCTCAGCCACGGTGAATACAAGCAGCAACTCCGAAACGCGCTCATGCATCTTGTTGAAGCAGTCGAAAACGCTTCGGAGGATCAGCTTAATATCACGAACCTGACCGGCACGCAAATTCAAACCAAACTTGGCGCAAACATAGATGTGATACTCACCTCACAATTTCTTTCAAATGTCGTCGAATATGCCTCTGATGACGAACACCTGACGAATCGGATCAAAAATGCACAGAACGTATGTATTCAAAAGATACAGCGTGCACAAAGTGAGGATGGCAGCATGGCGGGCTCCGGATGGGCTGGTGTTCTGCAATCGTCCTTTGCCTCAAATGCATTGGAAGCCGCCGAAGCGCAAGGTGTAGCCGTTGACCGGAGCGTGCTTGAGAAGGCGAGAGAATTCCAGAAAAACAACTACAACGCGAAAACAGGCGATGTTAATACCGAAAAGGGCGCGGGCATTGTCCTTTATTCTGTGACGGGCAGCGCGCGTGCAAGTGCGAAGGAAGCGCGAAAGGTAGAGGAAGAGATTCGGCGTGCAAAACGCGAAGGCAGAATTGCCCAGAATGCGCCCGCTTCTGTGGAAACGCTGCAGGAAATTGGATACGAGGAGGATGAAGCCCTGAAATATTCAACCGCCTACGAGGTGTATCAATCCGCGAAATCACGCGCACAGCAAGATGATGTTATGCAAGGCTTCGGCAACAATGGTGGAGAGGAGTTTTTGAGTTATCTGCAAACCGGTGAAAGTATGATCATCAACAAAGATGATGAATGGCAGAAGTGGTATGATAATATGAGCGGAAGACTGCTAAAGATCCAGAACGAAGATGGAAGCTGGAACGGACATCATTGCATCACAAGTCCAGTGTTTTGCACCGCGACATGCCTGTTAATCCTGGCCGTGAATAACGATGTGGAAAACCTGATGAAGATGGGTGAGATCAGATAGGAGAATATGTGATTGACTG
>DASPJN010000205.1:0-13694 GCA_035628595.1 Chryseosolibacter sp. | reverse complement strand
ATATTCTGCTGCGCGTTCGGTGAATGTGAGGTCGCCGTTGTTGATATAGAGGTCGTTGTCATGGTTGTTTCCTTCCATGTTGCCAGCGTTGCTAACATATATGTCAAGAAATCCATCATTGTTCACATCGACCATCATCACGCCGGTATTCCATGGTTTGGTGCCCGCAACGCCAGCCGAGTCGGTGATATCTTCGAATTTGAAATTGCCTTTATTGAGGAACAGGCGATCCTTCTTCATGTTTGCCGTGAAAAAAATATCGGGCAAGCCGTCGTTATTAATATCGCCGATGGCAACGCCTCCACCATTGTAGAAGTTGCGGTACTTGAAGATGTTAAAACGCTTTTGGTCTTCAACCTCATTGATAAAGTCAACACCCGTCTCTTCGGATGACAGCTTCGTGAAGAGTGGCGGAAGGCTATTCGCACTATATTGAGACACCTGGTCTTCCTTTAGACAACCGGAAAGTAAAAACAACAATAAAACAGCTACTGCTCTACTTCTTTTCATCGACAAGGTGGCGCTTCCTTCAGCTCTGGTTTGGTAAAAAATTATTTTCGATAATGACCCGGAACTAAGCAGCCGAAAGATTCATCAATTCGGTGTAAAATGCCTCGGTCGTATCAGGTAAAAATATGATTTTTATACAGAAGGGACTAAAGAAAACGTCTGGAATAAAATGAGAAGTGGACAACATGATAATGCTTAAGTTTTATTAACGAAGCATCCGGGCAGACAAAGAATAAAAAAAGGGAGCGCAAGGCTCCCTCTTCAATTTGAAAATAAATTCTATCAGTAACCAGTGTTCTGCGTAAGACCGGGATTTGATAATATTGCACTGGCTGGAATCGGGAACAAGTCTGTATGACCATCACCGGCTTCCTTAAACTCCCAGGCGTTCTTGAACGCACCGAAGCGTATCAAATCGTTCCTTCTCACGAATTCGAGATACAATTCTCTTCCGCGTTCATCAAGGAGGGCAGCTTCGTCCAATGCACCCAACTCCGACGTCTCATCGCGCATTGACCGCAGTTCGTTAACTTCGGTGAGGGCCGGCCCTGCGTCCCCTAGTCGTAACATTGCTTCTGCACGCATCAGATGAGCATCTGCAAAACGTGCTATAACAGTACCAAGAACGCCAGAACCGTTTGCTGGCGAATACTTCAAGAGTCTGATACCGGTAACATCATTGTTACCTACAAGACCAGGCAATTCCTTAGTAAAGATCAATGACTTTCCACCTCGTGCCTCAAGCGCCACAGCAGCCCCATCTCTCCAGCCGTACATCTGGCCTAATTGGAAGCCGAATCCGAAACCTTCGTTATCGGCATTCGTCGATTCAAGTGTGTGCGTATAGCCACGTCGTTCTTCCTGACCAGAATTGATCACGTTTGTTTCGGACGGTCCCTCAAACTTATCATAAAACTCAGCGAGTGTTGTGAATCCATTCCATCCACCACCAGCGTTGGTTCCTGCGCCTTCGGAATTTGGAATGAATTCTCCCTGACTATAATGGAGTGAATTCCACATCTTACTGCTCACATCCGTTGCCAGGGCCCATATCACGTCTGTGTTGCTAAAATCAGGTCCTGCAAACAAATCGAAATAATTGCCATCTACAAGGGCGTAACCTTCAGCCTCGATTTCATCAACGAGATCAATAACGTCCTGCAGATCACCATCCCCATACGCACCGTTATAAACGATCGCGTTCAATTTTACTTTTGCGAGTAACCACCTTGCTGTCGCTTTTGCCGCCCGTGTCTTTGAAGTGGCTGTCGGCACGCTCGCAGGCAACCCGGCGATTGCATCCTCAAGATCCTGGACAATGTAAGCATACGCTTCCTGACGTGTCATTACGTCTGGCGTAACATCAGGCCCATCTGTAGGATTTCTAAATGGAACCTGCCCAAAGCTATCCATGACGAGCCACATGTTGTAAGCACGCATGAACTTCGCATGAGCGATCTGCTCTGCATTAGCATTACTCAATGGATCGATGATCTCGGTTGCTCTTAGCACTGCGGCATTTTTATTATTCCATAGGTCTGTTATAAACTTGTGCGTCGGCCCCCAGGTGTGCGCGTGTAGTGTTCGCCAAAGACCATTATCACCCCAGTCCGTACCGCGCGTTGGCACCACCTGCTCATCCGTAGTTACCTCCGTCAGTGCATACAATTCTTCCTGCGTTGCCATTTGGCTCGTGATGGCGTTGTAAAGATTATCAACGGACGATGCCGGATTCTCAACGCCGTTAAAAACGTCCGATGGACCTTCGGTAATCAGCGAGTCCGTCTCATCGATCACCAGGTCACAGGAAAACATGAGCAGCGCCACCGTTAATGCCGGGATGCGAAGCATGTTCTTGAATATTGTTTTGTTACTCATTTCCATGTGTTTAAAAAATAACTTTTTAGAATGATGCGGTTAAACCCAAAGTGAATATACGAGGTCTGGGATAAGCTACATAATCGATACCTGCAGTAGGAAGATTGCTTAACAAACTAGCTTCTGCCGGGCTCGAACTCACTTCAGGATCAAGACCACTATAATTGGTAATGACGAAGAGGTTTTGGGCATTGAAGTATACCCTAACGTTATTTACAAAGCTCGCATCGCCTGTCGGGATCCTGTATCCAATGGTCAGTGTCTGCGCCCGGACAAAGTCACCTTTTTCAAGGAATCTGGTTGATACCGCAGCCTCAGCAGTACCCGACTCGCCGCTTGTGAGCACATCGCGTGTCACATTATTTGCGCCGGCAGCAATCGACCCCGCAGTGAACAATGCATTCCTGGTGTTGTTGTAAATATAGTGGCCGAATTGACCTGCGAAGTACATTGCGAAGTCGAAAGTCTTATAACGGACATTCACGTTCAGACCCATGTTCCAGGTAGGTAGTGCACTCTTGCCTATGAATACCTGGTTATCACCAATAGGCTGGCCATTCTCATCGAAGCCTTCGAACTCTCTTAGGTGATAGGAGAACAACGGGTGTCCGCCTGCAAGGCGCTGCGCATAAGCGTTTGATAATCCCTGTCCGTAAATCTGACCGGCGTCGAGCACGCCACCAAAGTCCTTCAACTCGTTCTTATTGTGAGAAACGTTACCACTTATGTTGAAAGATGCATCGTCTGTTTCAACGGCCTGGTATGTAAGAGATAGCTCCCATCCCTTGTTTTCGACGACTGCGTCCAGATTATCAAATATCTGCGTCGCGACAGAAGGTTGTGCCGCGATACGGCGGAGTAACAGGTCAGTAGTATTCTTTACATAATAGTCGATGCTACCACTAAATTTCTCGTCGAGGATTGCGAAGTCTATACCGACAGCTGTTTGGGTTGTAGACTCCCAACGAAGCCCAGGGTTAACGGAGCCCTTTGTTTCTGTTGCTGGAACCACAATCCGACGGTTTAAATCCACGCTTGCATCCGCATACCGTTCACGGCGGATAAATTCCCCATACCCAAGTCCATCCTGGTTACCCACTACACCGTAACCCGCCCTAAGTTTAAAGGTTGTGAACACATCAGGGAAGAAATCCTCCTGATGCATTTGCCAGGCCAGTGCAGCTGAAGGGAACACGCCATAACGGTTATCCTCGCCGAATTTTGACGAGCCATCAACACGGAGGGTTGCTGTGATCAAATACTTATCGTTGATCGTGAAATTACCTCTCCCAAAGTACGATTGAAGATAATCGATTTGATCGTAGAAATTCGCAGCGATCGCGTTAACGGTAACGCCACCAGGTCTTGCAAAATAACTTTGTTCCAATGCTCCTTCTCCTCCGAAGTCCACGCCACTTACGAATCCTCCTGATGCTTGAGTACCACCAACAAGGGCATCGGAGACACCCCAGTTATTATAGTCGCCATAGATGTCCGATGCAGCAGCATCACCTGCATCAAAAGAGTTCCTTAATTCTGTGTCCATGTTATCGAAGCTCTCGTAATCCGTAAAGCCCCGGGCTGTTGCCCAGAAATAGCGGTTACGGAAGCTTTGTACTGAGTAACCACCGACAACATCGATAGCCGTTGAACCAACTTTCTTGTTGTAATTCAACGTCAATTCAACAAGGTTGCTGGTTGTCCTATTTTCATTCAACTGACCAAGACCAGAATCCCGAACGTTATCACCTACGTTAAGTGAGAGTCCGGAATTTAATGTTACGCGTTCGCCAACAGAACCATCAAGGCCGTAAGTCGCCTTTGCGGTAAATGAATCATTGATTTTGTAATCGGCCGAGATGTTTGCGAGGACTCTGTTTGTTTTACCTTCACTGCGGAAAGTTTCCAGCATATTAGCCGGGTTCCTGGCGCCGAAAAGCTCGTCGAAATTGGGATCGTTCGGCCATGTCGGATTTGCCATATATGCAGCGCCAAGAAGGTCACCTGTAGATCCGGCATTACCACTGATCGCCGGGTCTTCGCGTTTTACATTTGAAAAGGTTGTTGAGATATCTATGTTCAGACGGTCATTCATAAATGACTTTGACGCATTTATCTTTCCGGTTAACCGCTTCATCGACGAATTTTCAAGAACACCTTGCTGGTTCTCGTAACCAAGTGATGCTCTGATCGAAGCTGTTTCGAAGCCACGCGAATAAGAAAGGTTTTGCTTGTGAGATACGGAATTCCTTAAAATTACGTCTTGCCAATCGGTATCAGCACCGAAATCTTCAGCAACACGGTCATTGCCATATTGTGTCAGGGCATCTAGAAAATCTTCTCTTCCCAGAAGGTCGTATGTTTTTCCAGGAGTTGACAAGCTGACACTTGACCCAAAATCAAAGCTTCCTTTCGACCCTTTGCCGCGTTTCGTTGTAATGATTACTACACCATTTGCACCACGTGAACCATAGATTGCAGTGGCAGATGCGTCTTTCAAAATACTGATACTCTGAATGTCACTTGGATTCAGAAAGTTCAGGGGGTTTGTATCTGGATTGGTTCCTATACCGACATCCGCCGTCGCAGGCTGGGTACCGCCACTTAGCGGAACACCATCAACAACGAATAGCGGGTTGTTGTTAGAACGAATAGAAGTCGTGCCTCGAATCCTTAACTGAACACCCGCGCCTGGCTGACCGCTTGTTGTGGTTATTTGTACACCGGCGGTTTTACCCTGGATCAATTGTTCGGGGGATGAGATAACGCCTCGGTTAAATTCATTAGCCTGTACGGAAGCAACTGCGCCGGTTGCATCTCGCTTGTTCACCTCTCCATAACCGATCACAACCACTTCTGACAGTGCCGTTACATCGGTTTGAAGTGTTACGTTTACCGAATTCTGGGCTCCGACTACAACCTCCTGGGTTGCAAATCCTACGAAAGAAAATGTCAGCGTGGCATCGTTGCCTACATTGATGGAATAGTTTCCATCAGCGTCAGTCACCGTTCCATTACTAGTTCCTTTCTCGAGAATGTTCACACCCGGCAATCCGGTTCCATCATCTGATGATGTCACCTTTCCGGTAACAGTTCTACTCTGCGACCACGCGACCGTGGTAATGAGAATGAGTAGAACCGTCAGATACCTGCTAAACGACAGATAAAATTTTGTCATACGGTTTTTGTTTTGGTTTGGGTTAAAAAAAATGTTGACAACAGAACTCAAAGTCGCGTCAGCAAGTGGTGGGTCAATCTCCTGACATTGAATTCCAGATAAAATATAATGATAATAAAGCGACAATACACGCAAAAAACCTCGAATTTTTCTTTGCAAACGGTACCGCAACGGTTTACGGTTACCTGCCGGTTTTGGTTAAAACATGCATCCCAAGTCAATTTGCGCGACACAACGGGCTGGCTGCACGACAATGGGTTTAAGGTTGAAGTGTTATAAAGTTCAAGATTACAGTGTTTCAAAGTATAAGGTTCAAAGTTCAAGGTCGCCCTTGACGATGGTTCGTTTCGATCCAATCGCGCTCATGGCCACACGGGACCACAAGTACACCGCTTGCGCCCCGCCTATGCCAGCGTCACGTCAGGTTGTCCGGCTTTTTGATTCCGTGCTCCTTTTGAAAGATTTTAAAACTCGCATAGCTTGCACGCCTAATGTTTCAATAATATACCGTATGAGAAAAATTATCCTGCTTGGCATGTTGCTTCATTCTGTCGCATGCGTGGCCCAAGACGCACCACAAAAAATGATTGACCGGTTCTTCGACTTGTATAAGACCAAGAGCGCCGACGAGGCTATTGATTACATCTTTACCACTAACAAGTGGATGGATGATGCAAAGGATGACATTGAAAACGTGAAGTTCAAGCTCAACAGCACATTAAAGCAATTGGGTGAGTATGAAGGATATAATTTGATCACAACAAAATCAGTAGGCGACCATCTGACGCTTTATACATTTATGGTTAGGTATGACCGCCAACCGCTCAGATTTTCATTACTGTTCTACAAGCCCTCCGCCGAATGGAAGCTTCTTAACTTTAGTTATGACGACGATCTCAGCTCCGAACTGGATGAAGCCGCGAAGGCTTATAGATTAAAGGCAAATCTGGAGTATTAGCAATTTTCTTCACTGCTCATCAGGTCTTTTGACATCGCCTGTTAGGTTGACATCGCGTTAATACCCTTTTACATCCCGGGTAGTGAGCTGAGATAGGGTGATACTACAAATGTAAAGGCTATCGGGTGCCTGGTAGCGCGAGGTACCACTGGCAACAGGCAAATCACAAAACCAAATACGGTCAATTACATTGGCTACTTAGCAAATGACATAGCGTTTTACTACCAATGACAGTGGCTAATTAGCAAATGACATAGCGTCTTGATACCAATAACAGTCCCTGGTTAGCTTTTGACATTACAAGCTACGGCCAACAACATTGCCTGGTTAGCAAATCACAAAACCAAATACGGCCAGTTACATTGCTTAGTTAGCAAATGACATAGCCTGTTACTACCAATGACAGGGGCTAGTTAGCAAATGACATAGGGTCTTGATCCAATAACAGTCCCTGGTTAGCTTTTGACACTCCCAGCCACGGCCAACAACATTGCCTGGTTAGCAAATCACAAAACCAAATACGGCCAGCTACATTGTCTAGTTAGCAAATGACATAAGGCGATACTACCAATGAGAGTTGGCAGGCAATGACACATAGAGCATGTGGCATCCAAAGTGTCTTAACTTGGGCGATACGCAGCTACAAGACGTCATGGCGCGACTGCTATTTTCCTACAGCGTGCTGACGCGGTCTGCGCCATGCCCTTGATTGCCCACAGTGGAAAAGGTGATTACGTTCTTGAGAAGTTCTTTGAAGAATGAGCTCCATCATAAATTGTTTGTTCTTCGAATGTGTAGCCAGTGAAATGTGCCATTTCATAGTACACTCGTAATCGAGGGGGTTCCGCAGAATTGACTTTGCTTTTCATAGTAAGCGTGTAGTCGCGGAATGACGGTAACTGGTCGTCGTGCGTGCCCAACGGTCGGACGAGGAGTGATTAAAGAAGCGCATCCATAATCGTGTTGGCGCGGCTGCTATTTCCACACAGCCCGCGCCTATGGGCTTCGTTCGATCGTCGTAAGTTGTCACTTCAACTCCAGTACCAGCGCCGTTTGCGCCGGGATCGTCAGCGTTGAAAGATCGTCAACCGTTTTATCACCGATCACATCACGTGCGGATTTCGCATTCTTGATATTCTCAGCATAACGTTTTGTCCCGATCGTCTTTGCCTCCGTGTTTCCATTCATCACCACCATCACAGTTTTTGTATCGTTGTAACGGAAATAGACATAAACGTTATCCTGCGGGATGTAATGCGTCAGCTTGCCACTGTGGATAGCGCTCTCTCCTTTCCGCCAGTTCAATAATGTTCTGAGGTGATTGAATGCATCGTTTTGCTCTGGCGTCCGGCCCTCTTTCGTGAACGCATTCTTTTCGTCGCCAGGCCACCCCCCGGGGAAAGTCTTTCGTACATTCGGGTGATGCCCACCATCGCCATCCATTAGCAATTCTGAACCGTAGTATAGCTGCGGAATGCCGCGTGTTGTCAGCAGGAAGGTCATTCCCATCTTGAACTTATTGATATCTCTGCCGCACGAAAGGAAGAATCTTGTTACATCGTGATTGTCGAGGAAAGTAAGATTAGCGTTCGCATTCGGGTAAAGGAAATCCTGGGCTAGCAGATTGTACAGACGCGCCAATCCTGTATCCCAGCCACCTTGCTCATGCAACGCCTGTGGTACTGCCCCGAAGAATGCGAAGTCTGTCACCGATGGCAGATTTGATTCATACCCATCGTTGTTGTTCATATCCTTCTGCCAGTAAGCGGTTGTCGGTATGTAATTCACCCATGCCTCTCCTACTATATTAAACGTCGGATACTCGGTCAGCACTTCTTTGGCCCAGCGTGCCATGAAATCCTTATCGGGATACGGATAGGTGTCCATGCGGATGCCATCGAGACCAGCGTACTCAATCCACCAAAGTGTATTTTGAATAAGGTACGTTGCAAACAATTCGTTTGTCTGATCAACGTCAGGCATGGAGGTGTCAAACCATCCGTTGCTCATGAGCGTTTCATCATATTTTGATTTGTAAGGATCGGAGATCACGGAGCCGCGGTAGTTCGATCTGGTGAACTCGGGAAATTGGTGAATCCAGTTCTTCTCCGGAAGGTCGTACATCAGCCAGTGTTCATTGCCAATGTGATTCATCACCATGTCCTGGATCACTTTCAATCCATTATCATGACATTTCTTTATAAAGTTTACATAGTCCTCGTTTGTGCCGAACCTGCGATCAACTTTATAAAGATCGGTAATGGCATAACCGTGATAGCTCTGACGCTTCTGGTTGTTCTCCAGTACCGGGTTCAACCAAAGTGCGGTCACGCCGAAATCTTTGATGTAATCGAGATGGTCGCTGATGCCTTTCAGGTCGCCGCCCCTTCGCGCGAAGTCTTCTTTGGCATTTGCACCTTCGTACATACCGGGAATGGAATCGTTCGACGGGTCGCCATTGGCAAATCTGTCGGGCATGATCAGATAGAGTACATCAGCCGGACTGAATCCCATGATCCGGTTTTTGTCGGTGGATTTCTGACGTAGGTCGTATTCGTGTGTGATTGTTTTCTTTCCTGCCTTAAAAGTCACAGGCACCCTTCCAGCCTTCGCAGATTGAGATACATCCAGCGTGAGAAAAAGATAATGCGGGTTCTCAACTTTCTTCACCTCTTTCAAGGTCACGCCATCGTATTGGATTGATGGTTGATAGTCTGCAATGTTGATATCCTTGTTGTGAAACAGTATCTGCAGGGATGTGTTTTTCATTCCCGTCCACCAGAATGCAGGTTCCACGTGGTGGAAGTCGGGCTTTTTGTTTTTTTGGGCAACGGCAATGTTTGATACAAGAACAAACAGGAGGAGAAATCTCTTCATGACAGGTTGATTATTGCTTAACAACTTTCAATTTAGCTATTCCGGCATTTGTAACAACTTCAGCGATATAGAATCCGGTGGGTATGCCGGACACGCTCCATTTATTTTCTTCCAATAATGAAAGATTGGTGCGTTTGCCTTCCAGCGACAGCAGGGATACGGAACGGATTTGCATCGCTGAATGAATGGTTAAGGTACTAGCCACCGGGTTCGGCGCAATTCGAATCCGTTTATTCAATGACGGTTCATTGGAAACTACAGCTATCGTTGTCGTGATGTCAAGTTCATTTGACACCGTAGCGCCAAAGTTGTTATTAGCAGACACGTAATAAGTGTAAGTTGTCTCTGGAACAAGTGAAGACTCATCTGTGAAAGTGGTTGCATCTTTACTTGCCTCTCCGACGTTTTCAAATGTGCCATTGAGGCCCCGATAGATTGAATAACTGTTTTCTATTTCTGAGTGATCCTCCCATGTGAGCACAACATCGCCATCCGTTTCTGTAACAGAAACAAGTACCGGCGACGCAGGCCGAACAAAGCTATTAAGCTCTTCACCCGGGTTCGCCAGTTTCACATCCGTGTACAGCCTGAACTCGCCAGGCGCGAGTGTAAGTGTGATTGCCTGAGAATTCAGCTTAAGCGTATCCCCACTTGAAAAGTAATCAAACCAATTGCCTGCATGCGGAAAAGTCAAGGCCACGTTTTTGGCGGTCACATCAAAGTTGCCGATAACATGAACGTTCATCTCGTCCGCATTCGCAGGTGTTGTCGTATATGGCTGATTTCGAAGCGTGATTTGTTTTGACAGAGTGCTTCCTCCGGTGATAAAGAAATCCTCTGTATCAAAAACATCATACGAATTCCGAAGATGAATTAGTGAGGCAAAGGTTTCAAACAACTTTTCCCTCGCCGGATCTTCAAGGTACTCCCATCTTACCGGCTTCGCTCCAACCCGTCCGTTAAAATCAATTGAAACGTCATAGCCCAACTCACCAAACTGCCACAGCATCTTCGGTCCTGGAACCGTAAAGAAAAATGCAGCCGCTGCCTTTACCCTGTCCAAAGCATTATCCAACGACTTCACCGAATAACCTCCGGAGGAATTTCCGAACTGCAAATTCCGAAACATCATCCTCTCTTCGTCATGACTTTCTATGTAAGTGATGAGGTTGGGGTCATCCCATCCGCGGGCTTTGTATGAACCCCAGCTAATGTCAGAATCCGAACCAAAGCCCATCGCATTCTGATTGTACGCGTGATTCATATTGCCCCACAGTAAAAAGCCGTAGTCAGAAAGAATTTCTTCCTCGGCATTGTCGGCAAAATGTTCAAGAATTAGTATCGCGTCAGGAGAATACTCACGAATGCGATCAGCCATTCTTTTTAATATCGCGATGCGCGAATCGTCTTTCGCTCCCCAGGCATCAATATTATTTGGGTTGTTTCGCTGCGTAAAGCCTTTTGAAAGATCGTACCGGAATCCGTCAACCTTATATTCGTTCAGCCAATAATAGTTGACCGTATCGAGATAAGTTTTGGTATATGTGCTTTCATGATTCATGTCGAAAAACACATTGAATGGATGTTTTGCATCTACGTTAAACCACTTGTTCGCAGCCGTAGGTTTGAATGCGGTAAAATCGAAGTCCATCATCACGTACGGATTTGGCGTATCGTGATGATTCATAGTAATGTCAAGAATCACTGCAATTCCCTCCGCATGACAGCGGTCAATAAATTCTTTGAGCTTGTCCTTCGTGCCGTAAGCTTTATCTGGTGCAAACATGAAGGTGGGATTATAGCCCCAGCTATCGTTGCCTCCGAACTCCATAACCGGCATGAGCTGAACCGCATTGATACCAAGTCTCTTGAAATATCCGATGGTATCGATGAGCGTCTGATAGTTTCTGTCGTCCGCTGCAACAAAATCGCGGACAAGCATTTCATAGATGACAAGGTCTTTTGTTTCAGGTTTTGAGTAATTGATGGTCTGCCATTCATAAGGAGACTGATTTGTCTGCAAAACCGAAAGACGATTAAAATACCATTTCTGTGAAAGCGCTTCAGAAGGATATGTTTTAAGGCCGGGATAGATCACGTCAGGAATATATTGGTCATCCGGATCTAATATTTTATCAGAATAGGGATCAGCAATGTAAAGGCTTTCGTTTATCAGATATTGGAAAGCGTATTCGACACCAGGCGTTAATCCATCGATATGAATCCAGAAATGCTCTCCATCCTTTTTCATCTGATAGTCGGCATTCACTTTCCAATCGGTAAAGTCACCAATTAGGTACGCTGAGGTTTTTCCTGGAGCCCAAACACTAAGCGTGGCGGTGGTGTTATCTGTGTGATAATTAATTCCATCCACTACTCCATCCGGACGCGTTTCTTCGACACTTGCAGTGCGAACTGTGTAGTCAAATGTCGCTGACTTTGTCTGCGATCCGCTTGTTGCTCTCACCTCAACAGTCGATGTCCCGATGGTTTCAGTAATTGTGTGCACGTAGTTAATGGATGTAACACCCGCAGTTGATGCAACTTCATTTCCATTAATGAAAATCTTCATGGTTGACGACCCAGACGCATTTGCACTGATTGTCAGTTGTTCGCCGCTATCTTTGAAGACCGGAAAAACGGAAGGCTGTGTTAATGCAACCTGGAAGTCAGACGAAAACGTAATAAAGCGATCGTTGTCTGTCTGCTTGTTATCTGCCCAGTCGCTGGACTTAAACTTAAACCCAATTTCCTTTAACTCTGATGCCGGCTTATTGAAAAAAGTAGTTGGTGTAAAAGTGATCTGATAAATATCTGGGTCAGTGCTGATGCGTGTCACCTTCGCCGCATCCTGTGCGGCTGTAGCGGGGTTTACGTTTGTCGGCGCGTCACAATTTGACGAGCATCCATCCGCGATCCATGTCCAAATCCAAACGGGATTAGAATCATTGTTCCAGGCAAAATGATCGAGCGATGTGCCTGAGACATCCACGGTGATCGTAACAGGTTGATCCGCGCTTGGAAAGGTTGGATCGGTTGTAACGGTTTGCGCAGATGCGAGAGAGGTAACGGCAAGTGCTAAAAACAAGCAGTACAGATGCTTCATGGTTATTTATTTAAATAGGAATAGCGCAGGGTAAACCCACGCTATTCTTATAATGGATTCATTAAGTCTTAACTAGAAAGGGCAGAAGCCTTCCCATGCCTCCACAGTTCCTACGTATTCGTTCGTTCCATCAAAGGTGAATGATCTGTCCGGCGCGCCTTCGCAACCATCCTCTGTCGCGTTAAACTTTTGCTCGCCACTGCCCCAGGAGGGACTTTCGGTGGTTGCGAGGAAGAACTTAAATTTAACCTCAGTATCTTCTTTGAAAGGAAGATAGATTTCAAACTTGTCAGTTTCATTTGCAACCGGACGCATACGGAATGCCGGATTTGTACCTGGTTGCTTCCATACCGAGTTAAATCCGGATGCTCCTGCAAACAGTAGTTCACCCGTAATGTAAACGTCTTTACCAGCTGGAACTTCTGGTACTGTTACTTCAATACGCGCACGTGGTGCTGCATCTTCCAGGCAGAATCCTTGCCACGTAACAACATTTGATTCCACATATCTCGGCGCACCATCGCCAAGGGAGTACGTATACTTGCGGTTGTCACCTTCCGCACCACCGTGCAATCCCTGGCATCCATCGCTACTGAAAGATTGTTCTCCGTGATCCCATGAACTTCCGCCTTCAGGAACGAGGAAGTATTTGTAATAAACAGTCGAGGTTGCCTGTGCTTTTGAAACAAGGAATGTTTTGCGGTAGACATTGTCCTCTCCCTTTGTCATCTTGAATTCCGGATTCGTTCCCGGCTGATTCCAGGTACCAAAAGCTCCGAGGTCTCCAAATGAACCAGCCATGTACACATCGTAGCCAGCTGGAATTTCAGGATAGCTCTTTAATTCAAATGTTAATTCGACAACATCGAAGGGACAAAACCGCTCCCATGTTTCGACAGCGTGACTCACCACATTCTCGGTTCCATCAAATGTGTATTGTCTGTTCGCAATTCCTTCGCAACCGTCATTAGTAGCATTAAGTTGCTGTTCGCCATTATCCCATGTTGGAGCTGCCGTAGTAGCAAGCGCAAACTTATATTGGAAAGTCGTTCCCTTCGGTACGTTTATATCCAGGTAATAAGTGCCATCTTCATTTGCTGTGAGTTTAAGCGCCGGATTGCTTCCAGGGGTTTCCCAATTAGTTGTTCCATTGCCGAGAAAACCAAACTCCCCTGCTGCAAAAATAT
>DASPJN010000204.1:0-15181 GCA_035628595.1 Chryseosolibacter sp. | reverse complement strand
ACTGGCTGCTTTATAGTTTCTTCTATGTCCTGGCCCGCGCAAAAGGTCATTGCCATTGGATCGCTTATCGATACAACCCGTTTGAGCTTGAAGCCTTTGATAACGATCCTGACACCGAATACCTTAAAAAAAGAAAACGATTTGCGTGGGTACCTTACGTGAAACAATACCAGGCTATACTCAATCAGGACCTACGCGAAAGAGTGCCGGATGAGAAATTACTGAGATGGCGCAAACGTTAATCCGCGGCATGCTCAACCAATTCGATAAGCGCTTGTTGGATATACTCGCCCGTTCCGGGTGGATACCAATTCATCAAACGTGTTTCATAGTGGTTGATGTCGTAGTGTGATGCAGGGGTTACGTAGCCAATATACCCACCGTTGAAGCTCGTGACTATTGCTGATAGGTTGTGTGCGCTTGCCGTCGAATCAATTGCCGCTGTTAGCTCCCCTGAAAAATCACAAGGTGTTCCCAGCAGGATAACATCACCAATCTGAAGGGCAGTAAGAAATGCCGGATATTCTCCAAAAGCTGCACGAAAAAACCACGATCTGACTTTCCAATCCTGCGAAATTTTTACCTGCGGATCGCCAAGTAACAAATCAACCTTAACCATTAATAATTTTGGACTTGTTATATCCCTGAACGAGGCGCCGTACACTTCTCTGCTTATTGCTTTTGCTGTCCACTCGATGCATGCTTCTCCCGCCACAGGCGCAGTTGAGTTGTGACTACCCACAGCGCCAGCGGCAAACATCGCGAAATCATATCCGGCGTTCTCGATGTCCCTGATTAGTTCACCTGGGTAATCTGCCGATAATTCCATGTCCTTTGAAAAAAGACATGTCGCATGCGCGGTAAAGCTCATCAGCAAAAGTTTTCTGCCATCGGCGAATGAAAATCGCAACATACGCAGCAACGAATCTTCCGGGCCGCCGTCAATCACCCTGTTGTTTACAGCATCTGGAATGTTCAACGTACCGTGCGCTATCTGCACGTCCGACATATTTCTGGAAGCGTCATCGATGCTCTTGCGTATCTGATCACCTATGAAATCTATCACGCGATCATCATATTCGCCGTATAGAAACTGCGTTGCGCCCTCACCCCAATTGCCAATGCTGTTGTGTGTATGAGTAGCAGAAAGGAATGTATTGTGTAAATCGAAACCACTCCCACTTAGTTTATCATTGAGCGTCATCGTTACCGTAGGCGGAATAATCAGTAAATCCGCGGAAACAATAGCAACTTTGGTCAAACCGTTTGTGATGACGATTGTTCGTACAAAAAGTGAATCACGTATCCCACTGTAAAGTTCTCCTTTCCGCTTACCATATCCAGCCGTAGCTGTTGGGAATGGCGGAATAAGACTGACTTTGGAATAACCCGCTTTCAAAACAGATGTTTGGCCGTTGTCACTGAAGTGAATTGTATCAAGGCTACTCAGCATTTTGTTATACGATTCGTAAGAAGTTGCGGGCGTCTTATCAACAGGGCCAATCGCAATGAGAATAAATATGATCAGCAGGCTCGCAAGCCCAACGATCAGCCACAAGAACGTGCGCCCAGCCATCCGGAGAAAATTCATCTCGCAAGATATAGATCATTTGAAAACGAACACCTCAAACAGAGCTAAAACCGTCCGTATAAATTTTACAAACAGTTTCCACGCGCCACGTTGTTGTATGAAAACGATCACAATGAATAACTCACTTTTCACACTAGCCCTTTTAATGATTAGTTCCACAGTATCCATGAGCCAAAGTATCGACACGCTCGACATCAATCATCCGGCACTGGTTATGAAGAACCTAAAGCCCGGAATGAAGCATTACATCGTGTACGGGGTTGATGCGAAAGGAAGAACTGTAAGTCCCTGGATATGGCGACGGGGGGTTGAATACACCGAACGCAATGGCGAACCTGTGCTTATTCTAAAACAGGCGTGGAATGGCCCGGATACCTCTGCTTACCGTCAACTTTACTCAATTGTATCAGCTAAAGATTTTCGGCCGATTTATCACTACACAAGGAGCGTGCGCGGCATAGAGGCGTTTAACTTCTCTGAAAAGGAGATCAAAGGCGCAGACACGGTCGCAAACAACGCGCAAAAGAATCTTACGGTCGACGTGAAAACATTGCCCTACAATTGGGAGCTCGACCTCGAGGTTTTTCAAACGCTTCCTTATGCAATGGGTAAACAGTTTGCCATCAGCTTCTATCACCCGGGAGGACGATCAGCCCCTCAGCATTATTTGTATAAAGTTATCGCTGAAGAAACAATTAATGGCGCGAATGAGCAAAAAATAGCTTGCTGGAAACTAAAAATTGACTACCGTGAAAACAGCTGGGCAATTTTCTGGATCAGCAAGCAATCAAAAGAGGTAATCAAGATGCATGAAGACTACAACGGATATCAACGGTACAAGGTGTTGCTTACAACAGCAGCGGAGTAGTTACCACTCAACGCCATAGGTTCCTTTTTGTCCGCTTGTATAGGTGCCTTCGACAAGCATGCCGCCACGCTTGTATGTCAGGATTCGGTTCAGGTCTTCGACATTGTCAACGGGTACTTTATCGATGAACGCGATAATGAAATTTTCTTTCATACCTGATTTTTTCCAGGCGCCTTCATCGATGCTCTTTACAAGCACACCACCTTCAAGCATAAGCTTTGCAAGCTCTCGATACGGCACGTCCTCAAATGCTCCTCCCTTCAGCGATGTTTTGATTTCATTCTTGAGTATTGACGCCAGGCCCTCGCTATTTTTCAACGTGACAACGATGTCTTTCTTATTACCGTCACGCAGATATGTTACGTTAACATCTTCACCTGGCCGATTTCTCGCGACCCATTCCTGCAGCTCAGAAACTGAGTTCACAACATGACCATCAATTCCAATGATGACATCCCCTGGCAACATGCCCGCTTCTTCCGCAGCGCTCATCTCACGCACGCCATTCACCAGTACGCCCTGATTAACCGAAAGGTTAAAACTTTCTGCTATCAACGCATTTACATCTGCGATCTCAATACCGAGCAGGCCGCGCTGCACTTTTCCATATCGTAACAGATCGTCCATTACTTTACTGACAAGACTGACCGGAATTGCAAATGAGTAACCCTGATAACTTCCAGATGATGTTGCAATCGCAGTGTTGATACCGATCAGCTCACCGCGAAGATTAACAAGGGCACCGCCACTATTGCCTGGATTAACCGCAGCATCAGTTTGTATAAACGCTTCTATCTGGTAACTATTCCGATCACGGAGTATGCCAATGTTTCTAGCCTTCGCGCTAACAATTCCAGCTGTAACTGTTGAGTTTAAGTCGAATGGATTTCCAACAGCCAACACCCATTCCCCTGGCATTACTTCGTCGGAATTACCATATCTGACAAATGGAAGATCTTTCGCTTTGATCTTTAACAAAGCAAGGTCGGTGCTCGGATCTGCTCCAATTACTTTCGCATAATACCGCTGGTTATTATTCATCACCACTTCAATATTGGTAGCGTCTTCAATCACGTGATTGTTTGTCACAATGTATCCATCATCGGAAATGATAACACCTGATCCGGAAGAATGTACGGGTTGATCGTAACTATGTAGCGGATTCAAACTGAACTCACCTGGTCCGTATGCGGTGCGGATGTGAACAACACCTAACGTTACGTCTTTTGCTGCCGAAAGAAAATCCAGTCCTTTCGGGACGCGCAGAATTGTATCGGCTTTATTTCCAGTCAGCACCATTTGTTGGTGCTGGGATATCGAAGTGTAATTCGGCGAGTCGTCGTTGATATATCGAATAGTGAGTATTGATCCCACCACTCCACCGATACAAGCAACCACCACGGTAATCAACAGAAAAATGACAGTACGCCTCATCATATCACAAAGTTATATAAGTAATTAACGCATAATCCCGGGGAAAGGCTCTACCGTCGACATAAAAAAAGCGCACCGACAAACTGCCGGGCGCTTCACTTTTAACCTAAACCCCAAATCTTAATTAACTGCGATTGTTTTTTTCAGCGTTTTCTTTTCGTCTTTCGGAATGGTGATTTCCAAAATACCATTGTTGTACTTCGCGCTGATCTTTGATGCATCTGCACTTTCAGGCAGCGAAAACGATCTGCTGAAGCTTCCATACTGCGTTTCGATAGAATGGAAATTTTTGTCCTTCTGCTCAGCAGTGAATTTACGCTCGCCACTGACGGTAAGATAATTATCGTTCAGATCGAGCTTGAAATCCTCCTTGTTCATGCCAGGCACTGCGACATGCACTTCAAATGCTTTTTCATTTTCGACAATGTCGACACGTGGTACGAAGGAGTACGCTGATCCACCCTGGCGAGTAACGCTTTCATTAAAAAATCTGTCGATCAGGTTGCTGAAAGATGTCGGTACGAAATCATTCAGCGTGTTATAACGAACTAAGCTCATATTGTTTTAATGTTTGGTTTAACATGTTTTTCCCACTCACAAGGGAAAAATATACCAAAGCAAATTTCAATGCCATATTGTCTATAAGTCACCATTTTGGTGGGTTGTAAGTGTCAAAGTGACGCATTTCAAGTATAAAGGGCTTTTAAGACACGCCAAAAATGCCATAACTTCTAGCCAACAACGGCCGTGTAGCCCGATTACCGGCACAGGATTTTAATATTCCGGGTTTATCAGCAATCCCTTTAAGCACTTTCCGTCATGATGCATCAGGACCGTTTCAAAACAATTTTGGTAATCGTTACCGGATTACTGGCGTTTTCCGTTTTTTTCGACATTGACTGGCTGGGCAAAGTCGCCCTGGCCATCGGACTATTGTCTGTTTTTATTCCGCTGGCAGCGAAGGCCATTGAATGGTTTTGGCTTAAACTCGCACTCATGCTCGGCTGGACGAATTCCAGAATTTTGCTCAGTATAATTTATTTCGGATTTCTAATGCCGATTGCCCTGCTTTCACGCGTTTTCACAAAAGACCCGTTGTCGATAAAAGGAAAAAAATCCAGCTCGCTGTTTATTTCAAGGAATCATGTGTATAAAAAAGAGGATTTGAAAAACGTGTGGTGAGATACCGACCCAGGTGATGATTTAGCTAGATCAGAAAAACAAAAACCGCGAATCTGTTACGAAATCGCGGTTTGGAGCTCCTCCTCTAGGGCTTGAACCTAGGACCCCCTGATTAACAGTCAGGTGCTCTAACCAGCTGAGCTAAGGAGGATTGTAAAATGGAGTGCAATATTAAGTGGGTGGTCTTAAATTCCCAAATCAGAATAGCATTTCTTGCAGAAATTTTCAGATTACTGATCCTAACTAAATCTCGTCATCACCTCAAGCGACAGCCAGAAAGTGTCCATAAGTTATTTGATCACCGCGAAAACATTTTCCGCGATCAACTTTGCGCCTTCAGCATTTGGATGGATTCCATCCGGAGCCAGTTCGGCTCGTCCAATAAAAGCAGTGTAAAGATCTACCAGCTTCACCTTCTCTTTCTTTGATACTTGTTTTACTGCGGGCATAATTTCATCGGCCACGATACCAGCTGTAATGCCGCCGCCATCTTTGAAGACCGGCATAGGTGTGCAAATAAAGATCCGGCGTTTGCCGGGAAGATTTTTGAACGATTGAATAAAGGCGCGGTAATCTTCCGTAAACGAATCTTCATAGATCCAGTTCTGCGGCTTCGAATCGTTTGTTCCAAGTTCGATAATAACAATGTCTGGAATCCACGCCAGCACCTCTTTGTATTTCTCTTCCTGCCAATACGAAAAATCACCCCGCTCCAACAACGTGCGACCACCAATTCCGTAATTCCGAACTTCGTATCCATCACCGAGCAATCGTTGTAACTGCTCTGGGTAACGTTCGCCGTCTTCGATACCGGCACCTTCGGTGATACTGTCGCCGATACAGGCAACCTTGATTTTTTCCTGCGCGTTTAACGACATTGCACTCACGATCATCAGAAGAACAACAACATATTTCATTGAAGAGAGTTTACATCTCAATATACGAATTCATTGTATCATAAGACATTGCTAACTTATTGACGGAAACAGCCAATGCAACCCAAAATAATCGCTTTCGATGCTGATGATACCCTCTGGGATAATGAGGGTTATTTTGAAGAGACAGAGAAAAGGTTCTGTGATCTTCTTGCCGACTATCACCCACCCCACACGCTCGCGCGCGAAATTCTTCAGACGGAGGTCACCAACCTGCCTTTGTATGGCTACGGAATTAAGGGATTTATTCTTTCGATGATTGAAACAGCCTTGCGGATTTCCGATAAAACATTGCCGGTAGAAGCTATAGAGAAGATCATTCAACTGGGAAAGGAATTGCTTGAAAAACCAGTGAATATCATCGAAGATGTCGAAGATGTGCTTGATGAGCTAAAGAAAAAGTATCGTCTGGTAATGGCAACGAAGGGTGACTTGCTTGATCAGCATCGGAAGCTTCATAAGTCTGGCCTCGGTCCATACTTTCACCACATCGAAATCATGACAGAAAAAAAGGAAGATGATTATCAAAAACTTATAAAGCGACTCGACATTCAGCCATCGGAATTCGTCATGGTAGGCAATTCAATCAAATCTGATGTGCTGCCTGTGTTGCATCTTGGCGGAAGAGCTTTTCACATACCGTATCATACAACCTGGGAGCACGAGAAAGTTGAAGTAAAAATTGTGAATAAAAACTTCAGGCAACTCAGTTCCATTAAAGAGATACTCCAATTTGTATGAAAGCTCTTTGTCAGACGCTAGCCTGCCTGTTAATTCCTCTCTTAGCTTATCCGCAGTCAGCGCCAGATATCAATTTCATCACAACCGATGTTGAATCATTCTGGAGGCACTTCGATGAATTTAAGAAGGACACGACCAGAAACCCTTTCACACTATATCTCAATGAAGGCACCGCCGCCTTGAAGGACTTTATTCCCTATCGGATTGTTAGTGACACCGCATTAAAAAAACGAATACGCCAGGAGCTACCGTATTACGAAGCAGTGCGTCCTGCGATTTTCAATTATGATACATTAAAAGGAAGAGTTCGTCGGTACGCCTCCGCATTGAAATCAATTTACCCGGCAACAACGGTGCCCGACATTCATTTCGTTGTTGGAAGAATCACGGCGGGCGGCACCACGACCGACGATGCGATTATGATTGGCGCTGAAATGTATGCGGATACTATTACGACAACATCGTATGGCTTTACAGCGATGCATGTCAACCAGATTCCCGAAGTTATTCTTCATTGTATCATTTACTATAATCAAAAGCCGGCACCTGTCGGATATCACATTTTGCGCCAGTCGATTGTGGAAGGCGCGGCGCAGTTCATTGCAACGCTCGTGTCGGAGAAAGAAAGAAACGGAATTTGGCAAAAAGAGAATTTCAAATACGGCGAAGCTAACGAGGAATTGCTCGTCCGGGAATTTCAAATGCGGAAGTATGATTCTGATTTTGATGGATGGCTCTACCATGGCCCTACCGAAGACGGACGTCCCGCTAATGTTGGCACCTGGCTTGGATATAAGATCACGGCGGCCTATTACCAAAACGCCGCGGATAAACAAAAAGCAGTCGCTGAAATCCTGCTATTAAATGACTTTGAACGCTTCATTTTATTGAGTGGTTACCTGAATCAGTTTCAAGACAATTAATTTTTAACGAAACCTTGTATAGTCCCTTACGTTTTATAACTTTGTAAGCCAAAGTACTTTTACATGAAGCCAGTTTCACAATACGAACAGGATATTTCATCGATCCGCCTGATGATGGAAAAATCCGTGAAATTCATTTCACTAAGCGGACTATCAGGTGTGTTGGCTGGCGTATACGCGCTGGCGGGCGCTACAGCTGCGTACTTCATGATTCATTATCCGGCATCGCCGTTTGAATATCGAATGTATTCTGTTAACAGCGAAGAAGTCATCGGTAATCTCTTAGGCATCGCTGCCCTGGTTCTGGTAGCATCCCTCCTTACGGGAATATTATTCAGTAGCAGAAAAGCAAAAAAACAAAACACAACGCTTTGGAATCCGGTAAGCAAAACACTGTTCTTGAATTTAGCCGTTCCGCTCGTCACTGGCGGCATTTTCGTTCTCATCGTGCTTTATAATGGACACTTCGGTATAGCTGCTCCCGCCACTTTGATATTTTATGGCCTCGCCTTGATCAGCGCAAGCAGCCAGACATTTGAGGAAGTTCGCTATCTTGGTTTTTGCGAAATCGTTATCGGATTAATTGCTGCGGCAATGCCAGGATTTGGATTACTCTTCTGGGCGATCGGGTTCGGCGTACTGCACATTATCTATGGATCGCTTATGTATTTCCGCCACGACCAGTGAAAAATCCTTTCGACAATCTTGATAAAATGTTGGAGCACAGGCTGCGATTGCAGATCATGTCGATACTGATCATGCACGACGCCTATGATTTTAACGCATTGAAAGATCTGCTGGGTGTTACCGATGGAAACCTCGCCTCCCACATCAAAGCGCTGGAAAAGGAGAAATATGTATTGGTTCATAAAACCTTTGTTGACCGTAAACCCAACACCAAATACAAGGCCTCCGAAAGAGGACGTAATGCGTTTAAAAAACATATTGACGCGCTCGAGGCCGTAATTAAAAGCCAGAAATAATTTTTTTTACATATTTACTTTGCATCACAAAGCACTTTCAAAACAATACAAATATGGAAACCATTCCGAATCAAACAATGAACCTCTTCGAACGCGTGAATGCCTGGATCCAGGAATCAATCATGGTAAAGCTTATTTCAATTGGATTTCTTGTGCTGATATTACTAATACCCGGCGCGTGGATCGAAAGCCTGATTTATGAACGACAATCCCGCGCCGACGAGGCAATGAATGAAGTCGCCTCTAAATGGTCCGGAAGCCAGACGATTTTAGGTCCTGTCCTTGTAATTCCTTATAAGCGCCATGAAGTAATCGATCGGGGAAAAGACGGCGTCGAGATTCATGAATATGTTGAAAAAGCCTATTTCCTTCCTGACCAACTGGACATAACAGGAACTGTCGATCCAACCGTGCTGCATCGCGGTATCTTTGACGCTGTCGTGTACAATTCAAACCTGAACGTTGAATCAGTTTTTGAAACGTGGAATTTTAAATCCCTCAACATCGATGAAAAAAATGTAATCTGGTCCGATGCTTATCTCGCGTTCGGTATTACCGACCTCCGCGGCATCAACGACATTCCGGTGATTAAATCGGGCGAAGTTGCACTCTCAGGCGAGCCTTCCAGCAACCTCGGGATCTCGACCGGCACGCCAAATGATCGCACCGACTACGATAACTATTCCCCTACTTCATCGTCCGCTTACACGGCCAGTGGCATTGTAGCGAAGCTCAACATGACAAATAAAGAAAGCTTCAACGGGAAAATTTCGATCAAACTTCCTTTAAAAGGAAGCCGGACACTCAACTTCGTCCCTGCAGGAAAGACAACTTCCGTTACATTGAAAGGTGCGTGGAATAATCCGAGCTTCGATGGAGAATTTTTGCCGGAAAGTCGCGAGATCACGGAGGAAACCTTCACCGCATCGTGGAAAGTATTACATTTTAACAGGCCATTCGCGCAGCAATGGGTGCAGAATGACCAACAACTAACGGGCGCTGACTTTGGAGTCAATCTGCTTTTACCGGTCGACCAATATCAAAAAAGTATGCGCACAGCCAAATATGGAGCGCTGATCATTTTGCTCACGTTCATTTCATTGTTCCTTGTTGAGATCACACAAAAAGTAAGAATTCATCCTTTCCAGTATATTCTGATCGGCGCTGCCCTTACTATTTACTACGCGCTCCTACTTAGCATTTCAGAACACTTCGGTTACAACGTTTCTTATGTCATATCTTCTTTAGCAACCGTATTGCTGATCGGGTTTTACTCCACAACGTTTTTACCATCGTTTAAGCTCACGATGATCTTTACGATCGTACTTTTCATCTTCTATACATTCATTTTTCTGATCATACAGGAACAGGATTATTCATTGCTGATCGGTAGCGTAGGGTTATTTCTTATCATTGGACTGCTCATGTTTTTCTCGCGGAAAATAAACTGGTACAAACCGTCTCAAATTCAGTCATGATAATACTCCCGGTGCTGCGGGTATGCAACATGTTTGCACCCGGAGATTTCATTTCTTTATATTTAACACCATGGTAAATCTGTTAAGAACGACGAGCTCAAATCCCGACTTTGCTTTCCTTGTGAGACTTCTTGACGAAGATCTGCTGGCAAGGTACGGCAGCGAACAGGCGCAATACGATAAGCATAATAAAATTGAAAATAATCCTACCGTCGTCATCGCGTATTTGGATCGCGAGCCGGTCGGATGCGCCTGCCTGAAAACGATTGACGTGTTCACAGCTGAATTAAAAAGGATGTATGTGCGACCAGAGCATCGCGGTAAAAGTATCGGCGTCGGGATTCTCAATGAGCTTGAGGATTGGGCTGCGGAACTTTCCTTTGGCAGAATAATTCTCGAAACGGCCCAAAAACAACCGGAAGCGATTAATCTTTATAAGAAAGCTGGGTTTGAAATAATTCCAAATTATCCACCCTACGATAGAATGGAAAAAAGCATTTGTATGGCGAAACAGATTATCTAACTAACATCCCAGGACTTTTATCAGATCATATAACAAAAAAGCATTCCGGATTTCAGAATGCTTTTTGTTTTAATATGGGAATTAACTAATCCTTTTCGAGGAATGGATATCTGTAGTCTGTTGGCGAAACAAATGTTTCCTTAATTGTTCGCATCGATACCCAGCGAAGCAAGTTTACTTTAGCGCCTGCTTTGTCATTCGTTCCGGAGCCACGGGCGCCACCGAATGGTTGTTGCCCTACGACCGCACCAGTAGGCTTATCGTTGATATAAAAATTACCTGCTGCGTTTGTCAGCTTCTTTGTCGCGAGCTCGACTGCATACCTGTCATCAGCGAAGATAGAACCTGTCAACGCGTAAGGCGATGTACTATCAACAAGTAATAATGTTTCTTCAAAATTTTCAGCCTGGTAAACATATATCGACAATACCGGTCCGAATATTTCTTCACACATCGTTAACGAAGACGGATCCTTTGTTAGAATGATCGTAGGCTCAATAAAATAACCCTTCGACTTATCATATTTGCCGCCTGCAATAATCTCATTCATGGAATTACCACGCGCTTTTTCGATATAGCCCGTAATTGAATCAAACGCCTTTTCATCAATAACAGCATTGACAAAATTTCCGAAATCTTCAACGGGCCCCATCTTAACCGTCTTTAGATCCTCAAGCACATACTTGCGGACATCCTCCCATAGATTTGATGGTATGTAACAACGAGAGGCTGCTGAACATTTTTGTCCCTGGTATTCGAAAGCACCACGCACAATCGCCGTCGCCACTTCCCGGGCATCTGCAGATTTGTGCACCATGATGAAATCCTTGCCACCGGTTTCACCAACAATGCGCGGATACGATCTGTAGTTATGAATATTCTCACCGATCGTCTTCCACATACCCTGAAAGACGCCCGTGCTGCCGGTAAAGTGTAATCCTGCAAAATCTCTGTGATTAAATATTACTTCTCCAACGGTAGGGCCACCCGCATAAACCAGGTTGATCACGCCATCCGGCACGCCTGCCTTTTTCAATACCTCCATGATGACGTTCGCGGCATATATCTGCGTATTGGCCGGCTTCCATACAACCGTGTTACCCATCATCGCCATGCTCGTTGGCAAGTTGCCCGCGATTGCGGTAAAGTTGAACGGTGTCAACGCAAATGTAAATCCCTCCAGCGGACGATATTCAATTCTGTTCCAGACACCAGGCGACGACTCAGGTTGATCCTGGTAGATCTGTGACATGAAGTACACATTGAATCTCAGAAAGTCAATCAGCTCGCATGCAGAATCGATTTCTGCCTGGTAGGCGTTCTTCGATTGCCCAAGCATCGTGGCCGCGTTAATCTTATAACGATAAGGGCCAGCCAGCAACTCCGCAGCCTTCAGGAAAATGCTTGCGCGATGCTCCCATCCCATATTCGCCCATAGTTCTTTGGCGTTAAGTGCAGCCTGAACAGCCTGCGCTACATGATCACGATCACCCTGATGGAAATATCCCAGCACGTGTTTATGATCGTGTGGTGGTGATAATTTCTTTTTGTTGCCAGACCGGATCTCCTGACCGCCAATGTACATCGGAATGTCAAGCTCCTTTGAGCGTGCCTCTTCAAGCGCCTTCTTCAACAACTTGCGTTCGCGGCTTCCTGGTGCATAAGAAAGAACCGGTTCGTTTTTCGGAACGGGTACGTGGTAAACTCCTTTCGGCATATTGATTTGTCAGATTAATGAGATGGCAAATGTAATGGAAATCATAAAATGTTCTTCAACTCCGACAAGCATGAAATCTCATGATTTACAGGCGAACTATGGTTGATCTTATCCCGATTAAAAAAAATCGCATCAATCTCGGCGGCTTTCGCTCCACCGATGTCAGTAACGAGGTTGTCGCCAATCATTACAACATCGGCGCTCCTTACGTTGTTCGCCTTCATAGCATATTCGAAAATTCTGCCCGAAGGCTTGCGATGACCCGCTTTCTGCGAAGTCACGATATGATGAAAGAAACGATGCAGATTGCCCGAACTGAGTTTCATGTTTTGAATCTCGTCGAATCCGTTTGTTACAACCGTAAGCTGATACTTCGAATGAAGGTACTCAAGCATCTCAATTGCATACGGCATCATGTTGTTTTTCTTCGGGCAATTTGAAAGATACTCGATCGAAAGCTTTTCACTGAGGTCCGAATCGTACGCCGCAAAATGGGTTAGTATCTGCTTAAATCGTTCGGTGCGAATGTATTGCTGATCACAACGATTGGTATCGTATAAATCCCACAAGGCAAGGTTGACTTCACGGAACTTAAGATAGAGGCTTAACGCATCGGGAACGCCACGAGCGGAAAGACTGAATGCAGTATATAATTCAGCAAGCGTTTCTTCCGCGTTTTTTTCATAATCCCACAAAGTGTGATCAAGGTCAAAAAATACACACTTATATTTTTTTGTGATTTGCGTGTCGCCCATCCTGTAAAGTTTGTTTTTGCCACGCTTCAATCTGAACTTTGTTTACTGCAAGCTCGCGATTCGAATGAAGCGTCTGATAGATCTGCTGGTCTTTGATCAGTTGTTTATCTTTCCTTAAGAACTGAAAAATCTGTTTAAGAATTTCATAGACCTCGTCTTTAATCTGGTAAAACACCCAGTGATTGTAGCGTTTAAACGACAGGATGCCGGAATTTTTAAGGTAAACCAGGTGTCGTGACGTTTTTGTTTGCGTAAAATCCAGGATTTTTTCCAGGTCTGAAATACACATTTCGCCGTTTTCAAAAATCAGATGCAGAATCCGAAGCCGCGATTCGTCTGCGCACGCCTTAAAAATCTGCGATCCAAGCAGCAGGTTAAAACTTTTTAGGCGCATTTTGCATCATTAGTGAAGGCCGAAATTAACTATTTAACCTGTTTGAGCGTTATTTCCTATATTTGAAATTAAAGTTGCCGGCGCGTGAAGCTTACTAATGTATTGTGGATTCTATCAGCTGTAGTGCTGGTGATTATATTTTCTTCAACCGAGAGCGTTGCCCAGCAAAAGAAACGCATCATTCAGCTTTCGGGTGTAGTGATCGATACCGTGGAGGGTCCGCTCCCCGGGGTACACGTATACGTTCCGAAGGCGGGTCGCGGTGTTACAACAAATCACGTTGGCTTTTTTTCGCTTCCTGTTCTTCCTGGCGACAGCATTGTGGTAAGTTCAGTGGGATATCAGCGCCGCCATTACATTATCCCCGAGGATGCGCCTGAATACCAGACGATCATTGTTCGTATGGTTCAGGATGTCACTTACCTTGACGAAGTCGAAATCTTGCCTTATCCCACCGAGGAGGTGTTTAAAGAAGCTATTTTGGCATTGAATCTTCCCGACAAGCCAATCGATGAACGTAATCTGAATGCAGAATTACTTGCCCTTATGTTGCAGACAACGCCAATGAACGGGCCGCAGAATCAAAAGTACTATCTCGACCAATGGGCGGCCAGCCAGAATGACAAATTTCAACCGGTCACCAATCCCTTCCTGAATCCCTTCAACTGGGTTAAATTCTTCAATGGTTTGAAGAAGAAAAATTAAACGTTGTGATGTTATGCGTGTTTAAGACATTCACGCATCTTCCATGGAAGAAATAATATTACTGCCGGCACGTTTTTTTTGCCGTTAATCCAAATCCAATTTTTGAAATGGAAAGAGCCCACAGTCTGATCTCAGTTGCCGATTTCAAAAATCTTCTGTCCGAGCTGAAGGAAAAGCGCCCCGATATCTGCATTCGTTATCGTGTACTTGGCGAAATGTGGGCACACAACTTCATGTCGATTCTTTTTGTTTCGCGAAAAGGTGCCGTGTTGAAAGACGAAATCAGCAATCGCCTTATGTCCGTTTCGGATCTATCCAACATTATGCAGTTTGAGCTGGACAAACCTTTCCAGGGATTTCAGCCCTACTTCCATTACGAAATCCAGCCGCTTCTCGACTCGAAAGCCGTCTTGATATGACAGGCACATTTTTGGTAATTAATGGTCTAAGATTCATTTAGGAAAAGTTTTTTAGCACAATTTCAGCAAAGGTGACACTCCTTTCCACTTGAATCATTTCAATTAGTGAACGTGGGATGCGGGAAGAGGATGAAATATTGTTGATTGAAGATGATGAAGATAAGGCGTCAGTGATCAAATCCATTCTGCGCAAACATCTCTCAGGACAAATAAGGCATTTTGAAGATGGCGAAGCAGCACTTGCGTACCTCTTGTCGGAGGAGAGCAACGCAGTGCGGTTGATTCTGCTTGATGTCATTCTTCCAAAGGTAGATGGAGTTGAAATTCTGAGAACGATAAAATCACACCCGTTGAAATCCCAAATACCAGTCATCATTCTCACGAGTTCATCCCGGACAGAGGAGTACATTGAAAGTCTTGGCTTGCATCCTGATGGTTATGTTCACAAGCCTAACCTGCGAAATTGCGCATAACGGACGCCTGCATTTTTTGTGCATTTTTCCATATTTAATTAATATTGCAACCCTTTCTAA
>DASPJN010000203.1:0-4494 GCA_035628595.1 Chryseosolibacter sp. | reverse complement strand
GCGAGACGGTATCGCGATAAGCTTCGCAGTCCACGTCGTAGGAAGACAGTGAGACCAGAAGCTGGCATCACAACGCCGCATGTTGATGCTTCCCGCGGACCGGTCTCTTACATGGATTTTGAAAGCAGACTTAGCACTTTCGGCACGATCATTAAACTGGTTGAAAGCACACCGCTGTATCACCCAAATGAAACCGAGTTTGCCATTCCGGGACTCAAAGCACTGTTGACTTCATTGTATGGCGTGAACAAAGCAGTACACGATGCCCAGGTAGCTGTACGCAACGCGCGGCTCGCAAAAAGAATGGCGCTTTATGGCGAACGCGGACTTTACGGTGTGTCTAAAAAGGTAAAGAGGTATATCCTTTTTGTGTTCGGTGCAACAAGTCAGCAGTACCGCATGTTCAGTAGTATCACTTTAAAATCCAGATAATGCAACAGACAATTTCTGAAAGCGCTAACGCTTGAAACTCCGGTGGTCAGTAATCATCGGAGTTTTTGTTTTTATAACTTGAAAATAAGTGGTATCACATATCGAACAGTGACAGGCACGCCATCTTTTTTACCAGGTCTCCATTTCGGCATCATCGATACTACACGTTCTGCCTCGCGATTGCAGTCCTCCTGAATTCCCCTGATCGTCTGCACGTCCGTTACCGATCCGTCTTTTTGTACAAGGAATTGAACGTATACTTTCCCTGATATCCCGCCTTTTCTTGCGCTCTTGGGATAGTTCATATGTTTTTGCACGAATTTATACATCGCTTCAAGACCTCCCGGATATTCCGGGTTGTTATTAACAGCTACAACCGCAGAGTCGCCTGTTACCGAGTCCTTATTCAGCTTATGAACATACCTAATCCCAACAGGGATCTTAATATTTATCTGGTTTTCCGCCGGAACAATCGGACACGAATACCGGGCACTATACGCGCAGTACGGATTGTAAGCTTTGTTAAAATCAATGATCAGGCTGTCGCCGGATTTTGGCACTCGCAGGTCGATGTACCGTCCCCCTCCGTAGGTCGTTTCACCATTCGTCTCATCTGAAAACGGAAAGAACAAATAGTCACCATATTCGGCTGTTCCCATCAGGTCTTTCGACTGATACACCGGCAGCCTGAATGGTTTTTCATCAAGGGTGAAGGTTACGTAGCCATAGATCCTTTCGGTTGCCAATCTCGAGGTTGAAGTCTTCATTCCGAAGAATGGCGTTCCTTCGGTGACGGTAAGCTTCGCATTGACCCGGTATTTGAGATCGATAGGGAAAAAGTTATGACCTTGAAATTCTTGCAAGTCGTCGGGGTTCAAGGGCGAGGTTTCTGCGTTCCCGTAATCCTTATTGAGTTGCTGCTGAAAGGCAACGATTTCTTCAATGGCCGTAAGGGAATCGGTTTGCCCTGCGGCCATGGCGTAAATAAGACACAGGCTTAGCAGGATGAGGTTTCTTTTCATGAATGATTTTTTCACAAATATACGAAGTCAATGCCCGAATTTCCGGCCGTTCACTAACTTACCACCTTAACCAACCAACTATGAAATACCTAATTACGATCATCGCGTTGATGTTTTCAGCGCAGGCGTTTAGCCAGGGCCAGTTTCAAAAAGAGTCTGCCGGCTCGCTCGCTTATGTTTCAGGACAAGTAATGAAACTCGCGGAAGCGATTCCTGTAGACAAATATTCTTACACACCGCAGGCAGGCGTTCGCTCCGTAGCAGAAGTTTGCGCGCATATCATTTCTGCGAATTATTTCTTTGCTTCCAAAATGGGTGCAACGATTCCGGCGGATGTTAAGATGGAGACCATCGAAACAGACCTGAAAGCAAAAGAAGAAATCGTTAAGGAGTTCAAACGCTCTTATGAGGTAATGATTGAAGCTATCAAAAACACAAAGGACGAAAGCCTTGCTACAAAAGTCGAATTTCCTTTTCCAGGAGAGTACACCAATATGAGCGCGATCCTTATTTCGCTGACGCATTCAAACGAACATCTCGGGCAGCTAATCGCCTACGCACGTGTGAATGGAATCACACCGCCCTGGAGCGAAGCAAAATAGTCATCATGAGAAAGGTCGGCGCTGCCGGCCTTTTTTTTGAATTTATATAGGGGCACGAAATGCGCTAAGCATGATTTTCTGTTGGTACCCCACAAGCATGGATACCATCGACTGAGCTTCTTGGTTTTAAACTCCCCAAGGCGTTACCGATCTCAGATACTAATGTAGTTTTGTTAGCAAACCGTTCTGTAAAGATTTTTCAGGGTAATCATACTGAGGGCTCTTCTGGGCGAGCTGCTTTAGTCTGTTTATATTTGTGATTGCCATGCGCTTATTTCTGCTTCTTTCTTTTTATTTGATTACTGTTGCTTGCATGGGTCAGGCAACAATTGACGTGCGATACGATAGTGCAATTGAAACAGGATTTGAACCCCTTAGGGTTTACATCACTAAAAATATTGTTTATCCTGATGCGGCGAAAAGGGCGGGAAAGCAAGGCTATGTGTACGCCAGTTTCAATGTCGACGCGAACGGCAAAATAGCGGACACAACAATTACAATTCTTCATGGCTTCGACACAAGTTGTGCGAACGAAGTAAGACAAATGCTTACTGGCTTTCCCGGCACGCTTACGCTTCGCGATAAGGAATCGGGTAAAACATCGGTCACATTATTAATAGCGTTTAAACTTTCTGGCGCCGAGGCACTGCAATTTCCCAATCATACGGTGCTTCGTCCTGTAGAGGCAACCGTCATTTACAACAAGCGCGGGCCTGGTGGAGGGTGGTTTGTTTATTCATCATTTGGTTTTAATGATAAAAGCGGAAGCGTACGCCAACGAAAACAAGTTTATGTTACGGGTTGGGCGGCTAATACACTCTTCATTCAGAGTGACAGCGTTACAGGATTTGTCTCTGTAAACGCGCTTGAAGGAAATCATGAACTTGATTCAATAAAACGCCTGGCTGAAAACGAGCCTGAAGAATTACAACCTGTATCGGAAGAATATGCAAATGGTAAAGTCTATCTAAAGGACGAAAACCTGAGGACGTCGCTGTACGCTCCAAGACGCAGGATGATGATTGGTGAGTGCACACCCGTGACTTTATCGTTTGATGTTGGTCAGAAGAACCGACTGAAAATACAATTCTACAAGCTACACGAACAGATACCAACGATTATTGATCAATCGTTCTCACCGCCATCCTGTATTTATACGAATGTTGTCATAAAGGAAATAGTTGGTGTAAACCTAAAACTGCAGACGGACTCGATTACTCGTTATCCTGTTAGACAAACTTTTTTCTGTCCGACAAAACCGGGGCCGCTGGTTTTTCCTTTAGTAAATTTGCAAATGCTGGTGCGGCGTAGTTTAGATGGTAAGATTCCTGAGCACGTTGGCGCCTTTCCGTCTAAGGATCTTATTATTGAAGTCGATCCTTTGCCAATAGGAATTAACGTTTCGAGGTTTGCTGATGCCCCATTAGTCGGCGATTTTGTAATACGTGAGTCTGTTAGTCAAAACAAGCTGACGGTTGGTAAAAAGTTTCTTTATAGCCTGGTGATAGAAGGCAGAGGGCAAACATTTCATATAGAAGCCCCGCGTTTAAGTCAGAACAATTTGAGCGCTGAGCTTATTGAGATCAGTAATGCTGATTCCATAGTAGGCGACGACCTGTTTACCCGAAAAAAGTTTGTTTATGAAATGCAAGTGATGCTGGAAGGCATACACAAATTCAGTAAACCATGGACGCTGAAGTTTTATGATCCCAAAACAAAATCAGTTAAGTCGGCACGCCAGGCGCAAAGTTTTATCGTGAGTGCTGCGATGAACGAGCCGGCAAAAACAGGCGTTACCAATGAAGTGATTTCGCAGGATTATTTCATTGCGGTTGATGTCTCTCAATCTATGCGGTTATCAGACTATATTCCAACGCGCATTAATGTGGTGAAGGACGCCGTTAAGCAAATTTTGAAAAAGCACGCGTCTGCCAATATCAGGGTCATTTTATTCGCAGGAAACATACGCGTGTTGAATGGTGATAACGAAAGTGTAATAGATCAGTTATTCACATTGGATTTTGATGATTTTATTTCGGGTACAGCAATTGGAGATGTGATATGGGCCGCCCCGCAGTTCAGGAAAAGTTTGGATAAGCCAGCGACGCTTTTGATTATCGGAGACGGCGATCTTACTGCAGGCTCGATCGGAATCCCGATGGCATTAACATATGCGAAACGGTACGGAATGCAGGTTCATACAATTGGCATCGGAAAGACAGGCGAAGTTCCTTTCAATAATAATGGTCAAATTATTATGGTTAACAATACTTTTACGGATGAGCTTTTTAAAGCAGTTTCTGAAGGTACAGGGGGAAAGTACTATTACGCTGAAGACAAATTTGGATTATCCATTCCTTTTTTGATCGAGGAAGCGTTTGGGTTACGACACTAGTGCAGATGCATCGATTATTAGATGTTGTTCCTGGAAAAAATAT
>DASPJN010000202.1:0-3468 GCA_035628595.1 Chryseosolibacter sp. | reverse complement strand
TCCATGTAATATCGTTTGTCGTCCGTCAATCGGTAATACCCGTTGTTGTCGATTCCTTTAAACGACAACGTTGGCCCCCGGTGATTACCCTCAGCTGTGTGGTTGTAGACAACATCAAGAATTACTTCAATGCCGGCCCGGTGAAGTTCTCTCACCATGGTTTTGAATTCCGTTACCTGTTGTCCGATATCTCCATTACTACTATATCGTATGTCCGGAGCGAAATAGCCAATGGAGTTATATCCCCAATAATTTGTCAGGTCTTTCTCTTTGAGATGCCGGTCCGCGACAAAGTGATGGATCGGCATGAGCTCAATTGCCGTAATGCCAAGTTCTTTCAGATATTGAATAGTTGCAGGATGTGCGATGCCCGCGTACGTACCTTTGATCTTTTCCGGTATATCCGGATGTTGCATCGTAAAACCTTTTACGTGCATCTCGTAAACAATTGTCCGGTGATAGGGGATCTTCGGTTGTTTTACACCTTGCCAGTCGAACGTGTCATCGATCACAACACATTTGGGAATGAACGGAGCACTGTCGAGCTTACTAAAGCTTAGATCCTCTTTCTTATCTCCAATCTTATAACCGAAAAGAGCATCGCTCCAATCGATTGTGCCGGCAATTGCTTTTGCATACGGATCGATCAACACTTTGTTTGGATTGAACCGGTGGCCATTCTCAGGTTCATAGGGTCCGTGGACGCGATAGCCATAAAGCTGCCCTGGTTTGCAATCGGGCAAGTATATATGCCAGATGTGATGGGAGCGTTCGTAAATTTTAATGCGATCAGTTTCTTTTGTTGGATCTTCTGCCGAAAAAAAGCAGAGGTCTACACCAGTTGCATTCTCTGAAAAAAGGGCGAAGTTAACGCCTTTGCCATCCCAGGTAGCACCCAGTGGATATGCGGCGCCAGGATAAGTTGTTGTGCTCAAATTGTACCGATTTAATTGACGACCTGGCAAAAAACTTATGCCGGTAAACTGTTAAAGGTCAAACATCAGACGAAAGGCACAGGATTTTAACTGTTCGTGCGTTAAAGCAATTCTGATGTCTTATTCTTATCCCACGGTAGGCGCTTTTTACCACAATCATGCATGTACATTCACCGTCTGGGCGCCTACGCCCGGAAAGGTTGATTTACTGATTGAAGGGAAGCTGCATTCGCTTAAAATGGACGAACGTGGATTTTGGTCGGCAACTTTGCGTAATGTGAATCCTGGCGCGAAGTACGTTTACGTTCTTGACGATGAAAAAAAATTGCCGGATCCGGCGTCGCGGCTGCAGACTGATGGTGTTCACGGCCACTCCTCGGTAGTTGATCCTGTTTATACCTGGAACGATCACGCATGGAAGGGAATCCAATTGGGAAACATGATTATCTACGAGCTTCACGTGGGCACCTTTACATCAACATCGGATTTCAATGGTGTTATTTCACGACTTGATTACCTGCATGAACTCGGTGTCAATACAATAGAGATTCTTCCTGTTGCACAGTTTCCAGGTAGCCGCAACTGGGGATACGACGGCGTTTTTCCATTTGCTGTTCAGGATTCATACGGCGGCCCGGCTGGACTTAAGGCTCTGGTCGATGCGGCACACGCGAAGGGGATCGCGATCATCCTTGATGTTGTTTACAATCACCTTGGACCAGAAGGAAACTACCTGGGCGAGTATGCTCCGTATTTCACCGACAAACACAAAACTGGCTGGGGAAAAGCCCTGAACTTTGACGACGCATACTGTGATGGCGTCCGACATTATTTCTGGCAAAATGCTTTAATGTGGCTGGATGAATTTCATATCGATGGTCTCCGCCTCGATGCAGTCCACGCCATCTGGGATTTCAGTGCGAAACATTTTATTGATGAGCTGTCGCAAAAAGTTCAGGCACTTGAAGCCAAATCCGGTCGGAAGAAAGTGTTGGTCGCTGAGTTCGATCTCAATAATCCCCGGTATATCAATCCACACCCACAGGGTGGCTATGCGCTGGATGGGCAATGGATAGATGAATATCATCACGCTCTCCATTCGGTTGTTACCGGAGAAGTAGATGGATACTATGAAGACTTTGGAACGGTCGATCATCTTGTAAGATCTTTACGTGACTCTTATGTCTACACAGGCCAGTATTCAAAACATCGCAAGAAGCATTTTGGCATTGCACCGAAAGACAACAGTTACGATCAGTTTGTTGTCTTCGCGCAAAATCACGATCAGGTAGGAAACAGGATGCCTGGTGATCGGATTACCCATCACCTTACGTTTGAAGGATTAAAGATGACCGCGGCCGCGTACATTCTTTCTCCGCATGTTCCGATGTTATTTATGGGCGAGGAGTACGGCGAGAAAAATCCCTTTCAGTATTTCATCTCACATACTGATAAAGATCTCGTTGAGGCCGTGCGTAAAGGAAGGAAAGCTGAATTCTCGTACTTCAATTGGGAAGGCGAAGTTCCCGATCCCCAAGCAGAAGAAACCTTTCGCGCGTGTATCCTTTCATGGGATTACGGCAACAATAATGAACAGCAAACCTTACTGAATTTCTACAAGGAGATTATCGCGGTTAAACGAGAACACCCTGCTTTTCAGGATTTCGCGAGAGATACCGTTACTGCGAATGTTCTCAATGGCAGGAAGGCCGTTACCATGGAAAAACGCGGCGGCGGGCGTACGCTGCTTCTGATCATCAATTTTGAAAAATCGCAGATTGACTATTTAGCTCCTGGACGGTATAACGTCCTTGTTGATTCTGCCTCGGAAAAGTGGAGGGGGCCAGGCGCGGTTGAAGTTCAAAACGGTAAACTCATTGTTCAGCCTGAGTCGGCACTATTACTGGAAATTAAATAGCATGGATCTTCCTTCATCAACATACCGCGTTCAGCTCAACAAGGATTTTAACTTCAGGGATCTCACGAATATTCTCGATTACCTCGACAACCTTGGGATTTCCGCCGTGTATGCTGCACCAATTCTGAAGTCACGACCAGGAAGTTCACATGGATACGATGTGCTTGATCCGCACATGATCGACCCTGAAATTGGAACACTTGATGAATTGCGTGATTTATCGAAAGAATTGAAACGCAGAAACATGCTTTGGGTACAGGACATCGTTCCAAATCACATGGCGTTTGATCATCGGAATGAACGACTGATGGATGTGTTTGAGCGTGGCCCCTCATCACCGTACTACAACTACTTTGATATCGACTGGAATCACTTTTTACCTGAATACAAGGGGAAGATAGCTGTTCCATTTCTTGGCGCCGAGCGCGACGAGTGCATCGCAAAAGGTGAGATAAAAATCAATTTCATTAATCACGCGTTTGTTGTTCAATATTATGATTCGACTTATCCGATATCGTTAACAGCGCTTGAAAGTATTTCGGGGGCGTTGGGTATTACTTCCGAGGTTTCCGCGTTTGTTTCGGAATCAAAAGTTCTTTCACTTAATGATTGGCT
>DASPJN010000201.1:0-3752 GCA_035628595.1 Chryseosolibacter sp. | reverse complement strand
CACCGATATTCAGCGATATAACGATGGCGAATCACCAATCATTAACTCAATATTTGGACTGGTACTGACCGCAATAGGCATTCCGTTGTACTGGTATTTTAAGAGGAAGTGATCAGGCGATGGGCCCCCACGTTTCGCTGGGATCATGATAGATCATACCATTCTCCACCTTTAGCGGCGCCTGAAAATTCTCCTGGTAGATTGTTCCTGTGCCCAAACCCTGCGGAATCGTTACATCATAATTGCCTGTGAACTGGCAAATGGCATTCAAGCCGATCGAAGACTCAAGTGCAGAGGTTATCCACCATCCAATATTTTGTTTTTGCGCCAACGCAATCCATTCCGCACACTGTTGAAGCCCGCCATGCAATGAAGGTTTAAGAATAATGAACTGAGGCTTGATCTTTTGCAGGAGTTTCGCTTTCTCTTCGAAAGTGTGCTTGCCGATCAGTTCTTCATCAAGCGCGACCGGTATCGGAGTCTTTCTGCAAAGCTCCTCCATTTCCTCGAGGCCCGGTTTAATTGGTTGCTCGATCGAGTGAACATTAAACTTTGCAAGCTCTTCCAGTTTATAAAGTACATCATCAATCTTAAACGCGCCGTTCGCGTCAAGCCGGATGACAATGTCATTTCGAAAATATCGTTTTCGGATGTAGCTGAGAATATCACATTCGCTGTCAAAGTCAAGTCCACCAACCTTAAGCTTGATGCAGTTAAAGCCTTTGGCGATCTTCTCATTGATCTGCGTCATCATAAAATCAAGGTCGCCCATCCAGATCAGGCCGTTGATGGGGATGCGGGCACCGGCAAGAAATGAGTTCTTGTAGATGATTTTCTGTCCACCGTTTTGTAAATCGAGCAACGCCGTCTCCAGGCCGAAGATGATCGATGGTAATTCCGGCGAAACAATTCGACGAATGTCAGCAAGCGTTGGATGATCTATCCGGGAAAAATCTTTCAGCACGCGGTTCAGCACGTTCTCGAAGTCAGGTCGATAGTCCACGCTTAAACCTTTTAGCGGGCCGCACTCACCCCAACCCGTAGTACCACGATTATTGACATCAGACAAGCTGATAAACCACGAGGTTTTATCCGCCATCAATCCGCGGGATGTACGGGCTTTAAAATTAAATTTGAAATCTTTCCTGAAGAAGTCCGCCTGAAGACTCATGTAATAGGTGAAAATCAAATGTAACGAAAGAACACAAAAAGGAGAAAGTAATTAGTTTTGCTGGTAATTGCCATGGACGAAACGAACATCAACAACTACCGGTACGATTTACCAAACGAAAGAATTGCGCTTCATCCGCTTTCGGAGCGCGACCAATCTAAACTACTGGTTTACAAAAAAGGTGCATTAACGCATGAACGTTTCAAATCCATTGATGAGTTCTTACCCGAAGGCTCATTGTTGGTATTCAACAACACACGGGTAATTCCGGCCCGCCTTCATTTTGTGAAGGAGACGGGGGCTACAATTGAAATTTTTCTTTTGTCACCACGCAGTCCTTCGACTGTTATTTCAACTGTGATGGAAGAGTACCATGCCTGTGAGTGGCAATGTACAATCGGCAATCTTAAGCGATGGACAGGCGGAGGCCTTACTGCTACGAATGGCTCCATTAAGCTAACTGCAACGTTGCTGAACAGAAATTCAGGGACGGTTCGTTTTTCATGGAGTGAACAAAAACGATTTGCAGAAATTGTGGATTTATTCGGAAAGACACCGCTACCTCCGTATCTCAAACGTGAGGCGGAACCAGATGATAAATCGAGGTATCAAACCATTTATTCAAAAATGGAAGGCGCAGTTGCGGCGCCAACTGCCGGGCTACACTTTACTGACGCGGTCTTCGAAAATCTGAAAACAAAAAACATCAAGCATGATTTTGTAACACTGCACGTGAGTGCAGGAACGTTTATGCCAGTCAAATCGGATCGCATCGAAGAACATGTGATGCATGAAGAACAAATTATTGTTACGAAGAATAATATTGAAAAGCTTTTGAGTAATGAATTCATCATTCCGGTGGGAACAACCTCGATGCGCACACTCGAAAGTCTGTACTGGTTCGGTGTTAAGCTTGCAGCAGACAAATCTGCTCGTTTTGAAATCGGCCAGGATGATCCTTATATTCTAAGCGGAGTCTGGAGCAAGCGTGATGCTTTAATGAACGTTGTTCATTATATGAACGACGAAGAAATAACCGAACTGATCGGAAGCACTTCCATCTTTATCAAGCCCGGATATGATTTCAAAATTTGTGGAGGACTGATCACCAACTTCCATCAACCCGCGTCGACACTTATTCTACTTGTTGCTGCGTTCGTCGGTGAGGACTGGCGGAAAATATATGAGGAAGCGTTATCGAATGATTACCGCTTCCTCAGTTATGGCGATAGCTCGCTTTTGTTACCTTAATTAAAGACCTGCCAGGTCGACGATCTTCACTTCTACCCTTCTGCCTTCCTCCTTCGTTGCGTTCTCGTTTGTTGTAGCACCATAACCTTTGGCTACAATTCGTCTGCGCACAATACCGCGATGATTGAGGTAATCTAAAACCGCGATCGCGCGCTTGTTAGACAGATCACGATTCATTTCTTCAGATCCTTCTGCGGAAGCAAATCCGGAAATTTCAATTCCAAGTTCCTGATCTGATTTCAACAACTCGAGCAACTGATCCAGGTCTTTGTTAAATTGATCTTTCAGGTCACTCTTACCAGCATCGAAATAGATCTTCGCTTTTTTACCAAGTGCTTCTGTGTTTGCAACAGCAGCCTTCTTCGCTTCCCTGTAGCGTTGAGCCTCTTCCTTTACGATCATGGTAGGGAGTGAGAAAATAGTTTTCCCGCCCACATCCTTCTGCTCGAACTTGCTTTCATCGCTTTCATCGTAGTAGTAAGTACGCGCAGCAACCTCGATCTTTGAATTTGTTTTGTCATCGAAGTCGATCGCTTCAATAGGATCCTTATGATCAATTAACCCTACGAGGTACTTCATACCCTCTTCATCATTCGCCGCCATCAGATCCAGCATCATATCATACACATCGACATCTCCTTCCTGTACGAGTTTCGCCTCGTGGCTCTTGCGCAAGTCCGCTTTCACATCCTGATCAGTATCGTAGAAAGCATTCTTAACCTGTACTTCCTGACCCACGACAACATCAAATTGTTTGATCACTTTCAATGTGATCATCTGATACAACTCATAGAAATAATCCTGGTTAGGAATATTGATATTCAACGTGTACGGCAAGAACCCTTCGGACTCAATAACCATATCATAGTTTTTAGCTGGAGGAAGAATCACCAGATAATGTCCTGTTACCGGATCAGGATTGTAAACGAAATCAAGTTTTTTATTCGTCTGATTATCGATCAAATAGATTTTCGTTGGCATTGGCTTGCCCGTTTCCGCATTCAGGATCTTTCCTTTGATCATCGTCAGCGGAATATTGGCGGATTCCTCGGGCATGTTCAAATAATAGATGTCCTGTCCGCCTAAGCCCCCTTTGCGATCAGAGGAGAAATACGCGCGTGTACCATCCGCGATTAGCGTAAAGTAATTATCATTCGCCGTTGTGTTTATGGGATAACCCATATTTTCCGGCGTGCTCCACTTATCTTTTACGAGCTTCGAAACAAAAATATCGCGACCGCCCATACTGTTTCGTCCATCGGTAGTAAAAAACAAAGTTTTCTGGTCAGGGTGAATGAAAGGTGCGTCTTCGTTAGCCTTTGTGTTTATT
>DASPJN010000200.1:0-7080 GCA_035628595.1 Chryseosolibacter sp. | reverse complement strand
AATGGGGCCGGCCGCGAAGAAGCGGTTGTACGAGGAACGAAAGAGGTGATGCGGTCCGTTATTTCAGGTACGCTCACAACCGTTACTGTATTTCTTCCATTTATATTCTCTTCGAATTTTCTCGTCACGCTGATTGGAATGCACATTGGTGTTTCCATTATTTCAACATTGGTTGTTTCACTGGTCGTTGCATTGGTACTGATTCCTATGCTGGCGGACTCCGCGATCCGAAAGGGAGACAAAGAAAAAGCACCATTGATCAGGAACGCATCAATACGACAGCGGATCATTCAGGTGTATATGGTGTTACTGAAATCCTGTTTCAGAAGGCCGATGTTTACTGTGGTTGGCGGTTTGGTTTTATTCTTCGTCTCCATCTCCGCTGGTTTACTCGTGAGTATGTCTACCGCCACGACGGTAGATACACCGGAAATGAATTTGTTTGTGACGATGCCGCAGGGAAGCACACTCGAGTCAACTGATATCCGTGTTAAAAAAATTGAAGAAAGGGTAATGGAAATCCCTGTGATAGCCGAAGTGATCAGCCAGGTATCCGAAGGTGACGCAGTAATCACGGTGAAGCTTGTTGAGAACTTTAATGATCTTGACACCGTCACTGTCTCGGACATTCGCAATCAGCTCTCAGGTCTCAGTAAGAAATTTGAAGACGTGAACATTTCACTGGAGAAACCACCTGCACAAAACAGCAGTGAAAACAGCGGAGGCAGCTCTGCCGAGGACGATTTCATGCGGATGCTTGGCATTGGAACGCCTTCTGAACGCATCGTCATCAAAGGCCAGGACTTTGAATTGATGCAAACAATCGCACAGGATCTTAATACCCTGGTCGGTGGTTTGCAGGCCGTTAATGTGAGCTCGGTAAACCTTAGTCCGGAACGCCCGGAAGCCCATTTGGTTTTCGACCAGAGACGCATGAGTGAGAACCACGTCACCCTGCAGAATGTGGCGATCGCACTCAACGACTTTCAGTCATCTTTCTCTTCAGGGTCAAAGTTCACCAGCGGAGGCGAAGAATACGAAATCACCATCCGGACACAAAATCAGGTGACGCAGGCTGCGAAGGAAATGCGTGACTTGCGTGAGATGCCTGTGACCAGCGCAACGGGATCAACAAACGCGCTCTCGGAAATTGGTAACGTTCTATATTCCTCTGGTGAAAGCACGATCACACGATCGAACCAGGAAAAACGAATTCAGGTCACGTATAGCTTTATCGATGAAGTGTTGAAGTCTGAGGCGCTCCTCGAAGCTTCACGTCTGGAGATCGATGAGATCGTAAGCGGCGTCAACATTCCCTCAGGTATAGTGGTGGAGGTAATTCATGATGAAGATTTGTATAGTGATTTTTACTTCTTCATTTTCGCCGGCATTGTCATCATATTCATGATCCTTGCTGCAGTTTTCGAATCATTATACCTGCCCATCGTCATCATGTTCACAATTCCCCTCGCCGGTATAGGAGCGATTCTTGGCCTCACGCTTACGGGCAACTCATTGCTAAGCACAAACACATTGATTGGATTTCTAATCCTTCTTGGTGTTGTTGTGAACAACGGAATCATTCTCATCGATTATTCGCGTATTCTGCGAAGAGCAGGTTATTCAAAATACCGCGCACTGATGATGAGCGGAATTTCTCGCCTGCGTCCAATCCTCATCACCTCAATTACAACCATCATCGCAATGCTGCCGCTGGCATTAGGCGAAGCCGAATATACTGTTAGCATCGGACAACCTTTTGCCGTTACTGTAATGGGAGGATTAACGTTTGCTACCGTGCTTACTTTATTTTATATCCCCACAATGAGTGCAGGATTAGAAAGTGTTCTTGAATGGTTTAGGAATCTGAAACCGTGGATCAAGGTAACACAAATAGTACTGTTGATTCTCACCGGAGCCCTCATTTCATTGAACATAGAAGGATTGTTGATGCAAATGATTGCGTATATCTGTGCCGTTATCTTGATCCCCGGTGGTACTCATTTCATTATGACTTCATTGCGACAGGCAAACACGAAAATGGTTGCGCCGGGCGAAGCGATGCATATCGAGATCCAGAACCTGACCAAAGTGTATGGCAGAGACAAAAGGTGGATAAGAGAATGGAAAGGAAACTTAAATTTATTCAAGGCACGGGGTGAAGAACCTGTAACGGTAAGCATGGTTTTACAGGATTTGATCTGGCAAAGCGCCCTCGTTGGTTTTTTAATCTTTTTCATTTACTTCCATCTTGATAAAGCATTCTGGCAATTGTTCTTCATGATTGCCCTGCATGCCCTGCTGCTTTCAATCTTCAATAACGTAAAACAATTATTACCGAATCGTAAGAAACTGACCGAGGTTGTTATCGCTAGTCTTTATTGGGGATTCCCCATCGTCAGCGCGATCTTCCTTTATGCCGACGTCAATATCAAAGCCTTTGGCGTTATTCTCAATTTCCTTTGGTTTGCAGGGCTTTTCCTGGTACGAGTATCAAAAAAGCTAAGGGAAGATCCCGTGGATGTCGACGCAATCACGGGCAGGTTTAAGAAGATCCGAAAAGCATACTATAGATTATTACTTTCGATTCCGTTCGTTAAACCGAAGAAAGCAGAATTCAAAGCATTAAAAGGTGCAAGTCTCACGATCGAACAAGGAATGTTCGGATTGTTAGGACCGAACGGGGCAGGCAAGACTACTCTGATGAGGATCCTTTGCGGCATCCTGGATCAGAGTTATGGAAAGATCTGGATCAACGGTCACGACACGACAATACGAAGAGAAGAGCTGCAGGGCCTCATTGGGTATCTTCCCCAGGCATTCGGTACTTATGAAAATATGACGCCTTATGAGTTCCTCGATTACCAGGCCATCCTGCGAAAGATCTCTAACAAAGATGATAGGGCAACGCGCGTACAATATGTGTTGAAAGCGGTACACATGGATGAGCATCAGCACAAAAAGATCGGATCTTTTTCCGGTGGGATGAAACAGCGTATTGGTATAGCGCAGATCTTACTACATCTTCCAAAAATATTAGTCGTAGACGAACCTACCGCAGGCCTTGATCCACTGGAGCGGATTCGATTCCGCAACCTGCTGGTCGAGCTTAGCCGCGAACGGATCGTTGTGTTCTCAACACACATCATCGAAGACATTGCCAGTAGCTGTAACAAGCTTGCGGTCCTCATCTCCGGGAACATAGAGTACATCGGCAGCCCTACCACAATGGCTGAACTTGCCAGCGAAAAAGTATGGGAATTCCATTTAACGCCGGAGGAGTTTGAGACTGAAAAAGAAAACTACCTGATCGTTCATCACATGCGAGAAGGCAACCTGATCCGTGTGAAGTGCCTGTCGGAAGATCTTCCCCGATTCAACGCCGCGCAAGTGCGTGCAAATCTGGAAGATGCATATTTATGGTTGATGAAAAATAAATCGAAGAAAAGACATGAAGAGCTATCTCCTGCTGTTGTATAAGCTGATTACCTATAACGTCAAGGTAATTTTCGGCAACAAGTTCATCTACTTTGTGGTGGCTGCGTTTTTGTTTTTTGCATTCATCATTTTTATTTCCCTTAATGAAGATGATACCGATTTTAGCGACGCTGTGATCTACGGCTTCCTGGTCTTCCCGGGATTGTTGCTCATCTTCTACCCTATGGCTTACGGCATTCAGAACGACGATGACGCGAAAATGCTGGAAACAATTTTCGGAATTCCGAATTATCGTTACAAGGTGTGGCTGGTGCGGTTCGTACTCACGATCGGTGTGGCTTCCGTCATATTGTTCGTGCTGGGAAACATCGCTGACCTTGCGATTTATCGATTTGATATAATGCCAATGATTGGCCAGGTACTCTTTCCCGTAACGTTTCTTTCCGCGTTGGGTTTCATGTTGTCAACACTGATCAAGAATGGTAATGGAACGGCCATCGTGCTTGTGATCCTGTCATTTATATTCTTCATTTTCTTCGAGCCTCTGGAGTATAGCGCTTACAATATCTTTCTCAATCCGTTCTCAGAACCGAAAGAAATGAGTGAATTCATCTGGCAGTCGGTCATTTTTAAAAACAGAACTTATCTCATGATCCTCAGCGCGCTTTGCCTTTTGTATGGCATGTTCAATTTGCAGTTCAGGGAGAAGTTTGTCTAAGTGCGCATGCAACATTAAGCACAAAGACGACGTGCAACGGCATGGCTACCTATTTCGGTTCAGCAACACACCTGAAAATTTAAGAACGGATCACTTACCTACGCTGGGGTCGTTGTCAGGTTTTCATGACAACCGCTGCAAAGAGTAAGTCCGCCTTATTTCGCGTCATCGAGTTCTATTCTTTCAATTTCCGAAATCTGAATTACATTTCTCGGCAAAATCCTTCCACGTTCGTCGCATGGACTTATAAATAGGGCATAAGGTTGTGATGAGCTCAGGTATTGAATCGAGACCCGTACTTCTAAATGATCAAAGGCGCTCGAAACAACCACCGCAGACGCTCCCCGAATATTTCTGCATCTCAAGCCCTGTACGATATTACTATAACCCTGTATCCACATTCTCTCCATATCTCTCGTTTGGAATGCAAGTTCCATCAAAGTACCGATGGATACCTACACAAAACCTCCGATTCCTTACGCAAACAAGAAGCAAACATAAAACCTCACCCCGCAGTAAGCTTGTTATGCGTTTTGGCTATGACGTAACAGAAATACAACGATGTGGTTATGCGTTGTGTTGAAGACATCAGCAACCGCTTTTGGACATTACTTCACATCAAAAGTGTAGGATGAGCCTCTGCAGGCAACTATACCCTCCCAAATTATATCAGCCAAGCCTTGCAATCCGAACCAAACATATCACGGAGCCTTAATAACGTCGCCATGGATCTACTTCTTGCAAGTATGGCTAACGCTTGCTCTCGTTTCCTGCAACTGCATTGCTTCTAATGTGGAGTTTGATTTACACTACCAAATAGCGCCTCTTTAAAGGGAAAGAATTTTCATCAGTGCAAGGTCGATAACTTAAAGTTTGTGTTGGTTTGCGTTGTACAACTCATTCTGTATTGGAGCACGACTGCAGACAAAATTGTTAGAAGCCCGATAACTAACACCGGTGCGGTCATTCCGAAATGGTCTGCAATCAAGCCTGTCAATACTGCGCCAAAGGCATAACCAAGGTCACGCCATAACCGGAAAATGCCGATGCTTTGAGGCCGTTGATCGGGGTGTGTGTGATCTGAAACCGCTGCAAGGAATGTAGGATAAACAATGGCAGTCCCAATACCAAGAAGTGCCGATAGTCCGGCGAACACAGCAAAAGAGTTCGCTGAAATCATTGCCATGAGGGTCAGACCCTGTAGGAGCATTCCGATGAATAACAGATTTCGTTTACAGAATTTGTCAGCAAGCGATCCTGTGAACGGTTGACCGAGCCCCCACACCAATGGATAGACCGCCACAATTATTCCTATGTCTTCGAGGTTAAAGTCCTTTGCAAATAGCAATAACGGGAACAAGCCCCATATCATGCCATCGTTCAGGTTATTGATCAGGCCTGCTTGTGTTATAGCGCCGAGATTCTTGTGTCTCCATGTTGTTTGCCAAAATATGTTTCGGAGTTTGGGAATCGGACTTGTCGTTGATTCGAGCAAGACATGCTTGTGTGTATCTTTCACAAAAATTACGCTCACCAAAAGACCAGCGATAGAAAGTATGACGCCGAGATAGAACGGATAAGGACGAAGGCCGTACTCGTGAGCTAGAAACCCTGTAGCAAATGCGACGATGGATAACGCAATGTAGCCGGCGGACTCGTTCAACCCCATAGCAAAGCCGCGGTTCTTCTCCCCTACAAGGTCGATTTTCATCGTCACAGTGCTTGACCACGCTAGGCCCTGATTTATCCCTAGCAAAACATTCGCGAATATGATCCAGCGCCAGCTTTCAGCCTCCATGAGAATGATTGGCGCAGGCAACGCGAAAAGCCATCCAACAATCAATAGTCTTCGTCTTCCAAATTTGTTGGCCAATACACCTGTATAATAGTTGGTAATCGCTTTCGTGACGCCAAACACGGCTATGAAAGAAAGAATAGCCGTTTTTGCTGCAAGATGGAAATCAGCTTCCGCAATCTCAGGTATGATCGTTCTTTCCAAACCTACCATGCCCCCAACGAAAGCATTTACGATGACCAGTAGCGTGAATTGCTGCCAGTTTTCTTTAAGACCCAGCTTTACTGTGTGAGTTTTCATTGTCGTATTAAAAGTTTTGCTGCTCCTGGTAATTCCTGTTTTTCAAAACGCTGATCATGAAATTGCGGTTAGGCAATGGCACAATGGTTCCCTCCTGCTTCAAGATTTGCCGGCGTGTAGCCGTGATAAGAACCCTGTCTGTTCAGCGCCGCGATAGTTAAATAGTTAGGAGGTGTCGGAGGAATTCTGGACGCTGTATACTTGATAAAATCAATCTCCGACATCCGAAGCACCTCGAGTTTATCTTTCAGGGTTTCGATTGTCGCGCCAATAAGTTGATTATTGAATGGTACAGTGGTTGATGCGTGCGCAGGCAACACCAGTGTCCCGGCATTCAATTTCGATAACCGTTGCAGTGAACGAAACAATAGTTCTGATCTTTTTATCGCTTCATCCGGATCGGCCTTAAGATCAGGCCGACCAATTCCATCAACAAACAATGTATCCCCGGTAAATACGGCAGCGTCACCTAACCTGAATGATACGCTTTCCATAGTGTGACCAGGAGTATGGATTACTTCAAGGGCAACATCTCCGAATTTGAGATATTGGCCATTTTTTATCGGCGAGTAGCAGTATTCAACATTTGCATGCTCAATGAATACATGTGTGGCAATCGATGCTTTCGCGAGGTCTCTGGTGCGCGACACGTAGTCCGCATGGATGTGTGTATCGGCAACGTATTTGATCGTCCAACCATTTTGCCTGGCTATGTTGAGATAAACTTCAGGTTCCAGCGCCGCATCAATTACAATTGCTTCTTTACCTGATCCGACAATGTAGGATAAAACGCCCTTCGCTGCTCTCCTCACCTGGATGATCTTCGCTT
>DASPJN010000199.1:0-4999 GCA_035628595.1 Chryseosolibacter sp. | reverse complement strand
AGATGAAAATCATTCAGTTGTTTTTTAGTCTCTCTTTTAAGTCAATCACTCATGCAAAATTAAATCATAAAAATTTAATAATGACAAGTGCTATACGAAGATTGTAATAAAAAAGTTCTGCTAACGAAAGTTCGGTAAGGTGTTGCTATCGCCAAAGTGTCGTGATGATCGCTCAATGACACAATTCTTTGCGCGCTGAAACCTGGAAGGAATCGTTTGCACTGGTGTGCACATCAAGACAGGTTGATGAGCCATTTACGTAACTGGTCTCAACAGACAAATCTGTTCGTGTTCACCGCGCACAAATAATAAGAGGGCTGAATGCTTCTTTCACCCCTGTTGGAAAGTAACCGAAACCGTTGTTGAAAAGTAGAATTAAAAATCAGGACAAGGAATGACGAGCTTGTCCGCCGGTGGCTTGCGTGGATTTCGCATAGGCCAGGTGTACACAAGACTGAACTCATGCGCCCCACCACTACCGGGACCGAGCTTGGAGATCGTGTAGTCAAAGCTGTACCCAACGTTGATCGCGTCTTTCGCGCCAAGCTTTACAAAGCCCAGCAACAGGACAAGCGATTCGTTATTGACAAATCCTTCAACCTCTTTGAAAGGTACGCCGCGATACCAGGTGCCAAGCACTATTGGTTCGAACGTGAAATACAATCCAAGATCCATCTGATCGAACTTGCCCTGGTGCCGATACTGAAATGCCGGTGCAATGCTTCGCTCTGCAGTACGCGAATAAATTCCATTCTCGATAACACCTGGCTTCATGTAAAACTTGAATCCGCCATGAAACGACAGCTTGATCGGAAGTTTACTTTCTTCGTCAATAAGCGATTGATTGGGTTGATTCAAATGGCTTGCAGACACGCCGAGCCATGCCACGCGGGTAAATAATACGCCGCCAAATGAAAGATCAACAAAGGTCTTGCTGAAGTTTGTGTTGAATGTTTCTGCGGTTGTCGGGTTGATGAACTCACCGGTTGCCGCATCGAACTGGTCGCCAAAAGTTAGCTTATTAAAGTTCACATCGCGATTGAACAACGCTACCTGCACACCGGGACGAAACCCGAGGTATTCCGTTAACTCGATCTCATATGAATATTGAAGTCCGAGGCTTAAAGAACGCAAGCCGGCAAGTCCTTCTGTGTCGCGCGTTAATAACATCCCGACGCCACTTTTCTTATCCTCGATGAAGTAGTCAAAGTAGGCGGACATGGTTGTGAAATTTGCGTCGATCGCAGGCCACTGATTACGATAATTAATTCCGGCACGCGCCTGCCCCGTTGATCCCGCAAAGGCAGGATTCAAGTACAAAGGTGCAGCATAAAACTGCGAGAATTGAGGATCCTGTGCAGTTACCGGTTCGGCACAAACCAATATTAATGCGCTAAAGAACAAGAAGGCGGTTCTTCTGTGTATTTGCCAGAGACTAGCCACCCGAAATGGCTCACGTGTGATGCGGGATAAAAAACTAAACGATGACCCGGATAAAGGTGACTGGTGCATTTCAGGTGATTTATAAGTATGCAATCAAGGCAAATTAACGTTTTTACAAAAATTCAAACAAAATAAAGCGTATTACTTTGGGCAAAGAGCATTACGTAGTCTCAACTGTAAAAAAGATCTGCCATTCCTTGTTACTTTTTCGGTTGTCCGCCATTACACTAAAAGTGCGGATATATTCAACAGTACCAGTCAACACAATAGCGTATTGATCTCCTTATATATACCGATTAAACGCTTAATTTTAGGCAAATTGTATAATTTCTGTCAACTTAAACGTTTTTGGAAGAAGCCTGGCTTATGATTAGTATTTCACCTGTTAAATGTGATGGAACCGTCATGCAAAGAAGATTGATCCGACTCTCCTGCCTCCTTGCTTTTCATATTTTGTCATTTTCTCTCTCAGCCCAGGATCGTACCGATCAAAACTGGTGGATGGGAAATAGCGCAAATGGAATTCAATTCTCACAACCAGACGATATAGCCCGAATCACTACGCGCCCAACAACAGACATCACAGGGTACGGTGACGCGGGTGGCGCAGTGGCATCAGATCCTTCAAGCGGTGCATTGCTTTTTTACTCAGACGGGGTGGATGTTTTTGATCGCACGCACAGGCCGATGCCCGGCGGAGCACTCTTACAAGGCTCCAAAAGCGGTAATCAATCGGCGGTAGTCGCACGTGTACCTGGTAGCATGAACAGGTATTTCATTTTATCAAACACAGCAACCGCGACGACTCCGGGCGCTGTATTCTATCATGAAGTGGATATCGACCAGTTTGGAAATTCATTATTTCCGGGACCACCTCTCGGAGATGTAACAATCCGAGATCAGGCTACTGGAGTTGTGAATGCCTCGGAAGGAATGATACTTGTTCCTAATAATGCGCGCGATGGTTACTGGCTGATCACACATTTACCTGCAAGTGCTACCTTCCACGTCACTGAATTTCTCGCAACAGGTGAAGGCGCTACCACAGACTACACGCCTGCAGTTCCTTTTACATTCACGGCTTCTCATATTGCGTACGACTCGGTGAGCATGAAACTCGCAGTCGCTCCTGTCGAAGCCAATAGAAATATTACGACTTACGATTTCAACAACGTAACAGGAGAAATAACTTTTGATGACGTCATTTTTAACAGTGCGTTCACTGGAGCGTTGGCCCCTGGAGATTACGCATTATACGATGTAGCCTGGAGCAACACAGGCGAATACCTGTACGCTTCGCGACAGAACCTTTTGCTGCAGTTTGATATGGCGAACACAAATGTGTCTCCTGACACAGTCACTGAAGTTTTTCAAAGCTATGGCCTTCAACTGGCACCCGACAGCTCGATATATCATATCTACCAGGCTGCCGCCGGCGGCCCTTTCCTTGTAGGACGCATCACCAATCCCGACACGGTTGCAAGCGAAGCCGGGTATGAACCCTTACCGTTTGGTGCGATTGACTTCCGTGCAAGACAATTTCCCTCATTCCTTCCTGACACCGAACTTAACCTTACCGTCGATTTTGACTTTGTTGGAAGCTGCCAAAACGCCCCCGTATCGTTCTTTCCAACGGTGACGCCAGGCGCAGATAGTCTCCGTTGGAATTTCGGTGATGCGGCAAATGGAACATCAGGCCAGTGGGCGCCGGTTTATACATACTCTGAGTCTGGCACCTTTAATGTAACCGTTACCGCATACCTTGCTGGCGACAGTGCGTTCATAACCAAACCTGTCAACGTCACTGCCTTTGATATTCAACTTACGCTTGTGCAGGATACGACAGCCTGTAGTTGCGAACTTACGTTTCCGGAAAACCCGCCGCCAAGTCCGCCTGTATATTCAGATGGAAGTCCTTGCAATGCTTTCGAGGTGACGGCAACCGCGCAGGGCACTCCGTCGCAGATTCAATGGTATGGTCCAGGTGGAGCGCTTGCCGGACAAACTTCGCTGACACTTACTCCGGTAGACTCTGCTGGATATTACTACGTAATTGCCGGTGACGGAAGTGGCTGCGCTGCATCAGCCGGAGTGAACATCAAAGAATATGGCGCCGAAGATCAACGCGCGAACATCTGGTTATTTGGCCAGCAGGGCGGCATTGATTTCAATGACGTTGATGCCGGACCAAGAGCGTTCCAGAGCACTTTCTCCTCGAATGAAGGTACGGCAGTGATCTCGGATCAAAACGGACAGGTGATCGTTTCTACAAATGGCGAAGAAGCATTTGACCGTCTCGGTAATTCGGTGGGAACTTTGGGTGGAAGTCAGGATGCAACACAATCCGCGCTGATCATTCCGTTCCCTTCTGACCCGACACTCTATTACATTTTCGTTACACAGGAAGTTTATCCCACAGCGCCTGATAATTACGAACTGCGTTATGCGGTGTTTGATCTTAAGATCGGCTTATACGGCGGACTAAAACCTATGAACGGAGCAGGTGACGTATTTAGTAAAGTGCTCTTTACAAAAAATACGGAGCGAATTACCGGAAACGCAAACTGGCTGATCGCACATGAATACGGCAATAATAATTTCCGGGCGTACCCACTGACAGCGCAGGGAATTGGGAACCCGGTCATTTCAAGCATCGGTTCCGATCATTCTCTTGCCATCGCGGAACATGCGAGAGGTTACATGGAACTCGGTGCGAATGGCGTTCTTGCTGTGGCGTTGTCGACACCGGGTGTTTCAAACGTAGTTGAGATTTTTGATTTCATTGATTCAACTGGAACGGTAACAAACTTTCGAACGATAGACCTTCAACAAGCGGATGGACAGGTCTACGGACTTGAGTTTTCTCCCGGCAATCAAAAGCTGTTCGTTTCAACGAGTGGATCCACAAGCATGCTGCATGAGTTTGCTTACGACTCTGTTGCGGGTACATACGTCGACGCCTTCGCTCCTATCAATCCCGGTGCAGAGATCGGCGCCATCCAGGTTGGCCCAAATGGAACGATCTACGTTGCAACAAACGGATCAGCTTCGTTGAGCTCGATCACACCCAACGAAGATCCGGATGTTGCATCAACATTTACGCTCAACGACTTTCCGCTGAACGGTGGAACGTCGACGTTAGGGCTACCTAATTTTATTCAGAACCTGAACAACTTCGTGAATGCACCTGGCATTGTGGTATCGAACAGCTGCGAAGACCAGGAAGTGATCTTTACAGGTAACGGCACAGATCCGATCGATACGCTTACATGGCAGATCCGTGATGCAGCAAATACATTGCTGCACTCCGAACGCGGAGTGAACCTGACAGAGATCGTTTACACCTTTGATGATCCTGGACAATACACGATCCGGTTAATCATTTCGAACCGATGTGTGGGATTGATTAACACTATTGACTCGTTGATTACCATCCATCGTGTGCCGACATTACAGGCAGACGATGCTATCTTATGTAACGCCGCAAGCGATACACAGCTTACCGCCGTCGATCCTGCCGACCCGGAGATTGGTGAATTCACCTTTTTATGGATTA
>DASPJN010000198.1:0-3175 GCA_035628595.1 Chryseosolibacter sp. | reverse complement strand
TTTTATCCCAGCCTGATCAAGCTGTTCTTTCAGATTGGTACCGATAAAGGCACTGTTGACATTTTTCTTAATGATTGGTTCTGACGCATTCGGTTTAACAATGTCAATAAAATCATTGCCAGGTTTTCCCTCGACGAGTCTTGACTCAGGATTGGTCGAACAATGTTTGATATGAAAAACCGGCAAACCGTTCTTTCGCCAAAAATTCAGGAGCGTTGCCGCGTTGGATTCTGCATTTGGATTATTCCTGTGCCCTCCCCAATATTCTATATCATCAAAACCTTTCTGAATGTCAATCAGTAGTAGTGCTGGTTTGTCGGTTATCATAATAGTAGTCAGCGTATTTCTTAGATGCTGGTAAGGTATGTGTTAACGCAAATTAAACCATAATTCATCAAAGCTGAGAATGCGGACTCAATTTCGGTCAGGATATTCTTTGATTAAATCTTTAATTTTATAGTGAACGCTATTATTGCAACCAAGAGCCAACAGCGCTTGTGATCTATTCATAATGGGAATTTATAACTAGACATTACAGATGACAACGATTGTGATCAATGAGCTACTTTCAGCAATTCTTCAAATATTGCTATTCACGTTTATACCATTTGTAATTTTCGTGATCAGACATCGGAGAATCAAGGGTTTCTTCGACTATATCGGGTTGACAAAATCTACAAGGAAAGCTAACTTTCTTGCACTCCTGGTTATGGTGCTACTCGTGGCTCCACTTTTAATCCTTATCCTTACCAATAACGGATTCAAAGAAATAATGACTAACCCTCACAGTGTCACTGGAAAAATCAAACAGTTAGGGGTTGGAGTTGAAGCAATATCATTAATTCTGATTGCGTCACTTCTAAAAACATCACTATCCGAAGAAATTTTTTTCAGGGGATTTATAGCAAAAAGACTTATCGCCATTACGAGCTTTCAAACGGGGAACATCATTCAAGCAGTGATCTTTGGTGTTATTCACACCTTACTCTTTTCCAGGTTAACCGACAACACCATATTCCTGACTGTCATTTGTGTGTTTCCGACGGTGGGCGCATATCTAAAATGCTACCTCAATGAAAGGCTTGCAAACGGAAGTATCATACCAGGCTGGATTGCTCATGGATCAGCTAATTTAATCGCGTACAGTTGCACTGTATTTCTATTATAAATAGGAACGCACGCCGCTTACTCATACTTCAAAGACTCCGCAGGATTCGTTCTGCTCACCGATAGGATCTTATACGCGACGGTTGCACACGCAATTGAGAATAAAATGGTTATCCCTGTGAATACGATCTTAAATCCTACAGCAACGTAATATTCCCACACGGTGTCCATCAGTTTGTTGACCATGAATGTTCCGGCAAATGACCCGAGAACAAATGCCACCACCATGATCACTACAAAGACTTTACTCGCATGGAAGACAATGTTCCGAAGCGGTGCGCCCAGAATTTTCCGGATGCCAAATTCTTTTGTTCTCTTTTGAAGGTTAAGCGAAACCATAGAATACAATCCCGACACGCTCATCAGGATGGCAATAGCACCAAGAAAAGTATACAGGATCACAACATTGTCGAAGTGTTCAAGTGCCATCAACATATCTTCCTCCATCAGTGCTCCCGTGTATAACGTATTCGGGTAGAGCTTTTTCCAAACCGCTTTGATTTCTTCATTCACAACGGGAAGATCAGAGTGGTCTGCGGATGCTACGAGGTAGCGATAGTTGGAGGGTGTCGTGTATCTGAACACCAGCGGTGCCAACGGCATAAATAATGCCTGGAGGTAAACATCTTTTGTAACGCCTGCAATATAAAACTGCGCAGTATCTGCGAGTGTGATCCTGCTTCCCACAGCATTATCTCCCAGTCGGAACACGCGAACAAATTCTTCATTGACAACGATCGACTCAGCCTGATCGGTTGAAGAATTTTTAGTAAAGCCTTTTCCTTTTATAACGGTCACATCGAGCGTTTCGAAATAATCATCTCCCACATTCAGCAAGTCGACTTCTGTTTCAATCGAGTTCTCAAACTTAGCAGCCACCTTCGTTGAGCTGTTGTAGATGTGATGCTCCCCTCCTCCTATTGATCGGATCTTCGAATTGCTTTGGAGCACATTGCGCAATTCAACAAATTGACTTTCTCCCGCTACAGGAACCTGAATTACATTCTGATACCGATAGCCCAGGTCGTATTCCTTCTGAAAGTTTGAGTTGAAATAGAAGGCAAGCGAAAAGATTACAGCCGCAAGAGAAATACTGAACTGCAACGCAAGTAACGTTTTCGTAAGCCAGTTTGATCCACCAAACCTGGCACTTCCGCGTAACACTTCAATGGGCTTAAAGCGTGAGATATACAGGGCAGGGTAGCTTCCCGCAAGAAGTGATGCACTAACCAACAGCGCAACAATTGCCAGCAACAAGGATACATTGTTTTGATACTGAATGGCGATTTCAATGCCAGACCACATCGCGTTCCACTTCGCCACAAATACCTCCGCGAGGTATAGCGAAATAGCTATTGCCAGGGAGCAAAAAATCAACGTCTCGGATAAAAATTGAACAACCAGTTCCTTTCGTTTTCCGCCGATAACTTTTCTGACACCAATCTCTTTCAAACGGTTTCCCGCAATAGCTATGGAATTATTAGTGAAATTGAAGCACGCTACGAGTAACAAGAACGCCGCCATCATGAATGGAGCAACGACTGCAGCAGGTGGCATCGGACGATTGAACCAATGACCTTCCGTTCTCTCCCTCACTGCCCGCGCAGCCATGCCAATAAAAGGTTCGAGATAAAACTTTTTCGCAGCAAGATCAGGACGCGCTTCATTCTGAACTGTGACAAATTTTTGCAGGTATGCTTCAACGGCAGGCACTGATTGTTGATTATCAATTACCAGGAAAGTTGTCGACCATTTTTTCCAGTCGTGCAACATCTGATCGCGTTGTGCTGGATCTGTAAAATAGTTTTCGAATTGTGTGAGCAGGTCGAACCTGAAACTTGAGTTAGCGGGAAAGGCTTTATAAACACCTGCAATGTTGAAGTCGCGCGGAATGCCGGCGACAACCTGAGTTAATGATTTACCGACAACATTGATTTCACCGAAATACGTTTTCGCCAGTTTATCCGATATCAGAACATCCTTCTTCTCATCAAGCGAAAGTGTTCCG
>DASPJN010000197.1:0-41605 GCA_035628595.1 Chryseosolibacter sp. | reverse complement strand
AAAGATGTTTACAGTGACCAAATCGTTATTACACAATCCAAATAAACCACCCGTGGCAAAAACCAACATCCAAACCTGCGCTTTCTTATTCTTTATTCTTTCATCATTTCAACTACTGGGCAATGACCGTGATGCCGAGCTAAGAAATGAAATGTGGAACACAAGTGACAAGAATTTTAAGGTAACAGTTGTCCCGAAAAAATGGGCAGATAAGTCGGCAGTCATTATCGCGCAACTAAATCGTTTTGAATACCGGAAGCCTGTTCTGCGCAACCTGCTTCGGTACAACGAGTATCGCCACTACAGAATTAAAGTGCTCGATAAGAATGCTGTGAATAAATATTCAGAGATCACTTTTCTATCAACTCGCAACGACAATGCGGAAGGTGAATACATTAAGGTGTACGTCGGATTCAAAATCATTAAACCAAATGGTAAAGAGATAATAGTAGATGCTGCAAAAGCTGTGAAGATGGAGCAGGAGTATCGCGGTACAACACGATTTTACAACAAGCTTGCCATTCCAAATCTTGAGGCGGGCGATATTTTAGATTACTATATCTGCGAGGAAACAGCAAAGGCAAATTATGCCGTCATCTACTTTTTTGATCCAGTAATTTACCCGTTGCCGCAAGAGTACCCTGTTTTGAATCATCGCCTACAGTTCAGGGCAGAACGCAAATGTTACATTAACCTGAAGTCATTAAACGGTGCGCCTGAGTTGAAGCTTCAAATGGATGATGCAAGCGAAGAACTGTATTACACACTTGACGGATCGGACATTGAAGGGGTGAGCGAGATGCGATGGATGTTTCCTTATCGCGAAATGCCAACGATTAAATTCCGGGCGGCATTCGCTTCAGGAAAAGGAATGCGTAATTATGATGTGTTGCTGGGTGAGCCAGGCGTTGTCAAGAATTCGGTTACCAAAAAAGAATTGCAGGAGCTGGCAGCAACGATGCTTTCCGTTCCTTACGATGTGAAGTGGATGACGAAATACGCGAGCAGAAATCTAAAGGCAGAAAAGGATCCTTTTAAAGTCGCGACAGAAGTTTACTACCTGTATCGAAACAATACGTTCGGTAACAATGAAGCCGAGTTAATACAGGGGAATTCTCCATGGGGATCAATCTCTCAAATAAAGTTTGTGAATGCATTCTCAACGTTTCTCAATTCGCGGGAAATTCCCCATGACATTGTACTGGCAGTGCCACGTAACATTTCTCCCCTCGACGATGTGCTGATCGAACACGAACTGGAATGGCTCATACGTGTAAAGAAGGGAACTGAGTCGCTTTATTTCAGCGCCTTCGATCTCAACTCAACCGCAGGCAGCTTCGACGTGCTTTTGGAAGGCACCGATGCTTATGCACTCGATGGGCTCGTAGCACCAAAAAGGTGGAGCGCCGAACGTATCAAGCTTCCAGCTACCGCTGCAAACGATAATAAAACGGAGACGGAATTGAACGTAGACATGACAGACCTGTCAAAAACTGCGTTAACCATCCGCCGAAAGGAAACCGGAAGAAATAAGTTAGCAAACCAGTATTACCTGATGGATACTTATGACTTCAAAGATGAAGAGACGAAAAAGTTTGCTGCTGAGATGGAGGACGGGTATACAGCCTATATTTCAAAAAAGAAATATGCTTCTTTGGAGAAATCATACTTATCGAAGCGAGAGGAAGACAAAGCGGAGCGTGTGAAAGCGCTGATAGAAAGAGATTTCGATATCAAGGTGAGCGATGTTGCCGATTTTAAAATTGAACAAACAGGTCGTTTCCATTACGCTCCGGAATTCATCTATTCTCTGAAATTCAAGACCGAAGATTTTGTGAAAAAATCCGGTCCGAACTACCTGTTTGATGCCGGTAAACTGATCGAAGGCCAGATGAAGATCGAGAGTGACGAACTTGAGAGAAAAAATAATGTGTATTTTGATAATACGCGTTCATTTAAGTATCGAATCACTGTTAACATCCCGAAAGGTTATGAAGTGCAGGGACTTGACAAATTGAATCAAAAGGTAGAAACGAAATCAGGTGGCTTTACAAGCACAGCGAAGATTGAAAAAGGTCAGGTTGTCATCGAAACCAATAAGCATTACGACAAGCATTATGCGACGAAAGATGAATGGAAAGACATTGTCAAATTCCTGAATGCTGCTTATACGTTCTCCGAACAAAAGATCCTTTTCAAGAAAAAATGATTTATTGATAATTATAAAGGGGCCATCGCCCCTTTATATTTTATATCAACTTCACAAACCAATAATCGCTTTTCATCACAGCAGATCACTTGCTAAGTCATTTTCTGCATCCAGCATTCACTACCACCACTTATTCCGACTTCAACGCATCAATCAGATTTTTGTAACCCACTTTGAACACCTGAACGCTTACCGCCAGGCAGCATACTGCCAGCGTAGCGATGACTGCACTGACAACAACTCCGGTCGATAAGGTGACACGATACGCAAACTTACTCAACCATTCATTACCCAGCATAAGCACTATGGGAGTAGCCAGCACTCCGGCGATCGCCACCATGAGGATAAACTTATTCAGGATTAAAAAATTCAATTGAGACAAGGTAGCGCCGAGAACTTTCCTTATACCGAATTCTTTTATTCGCTGCTCAAGTAAAAATGAAACCAACCCGTACAATCCAAGACAGGCAACAATAATACTGATGGCTGCAAATGTCATGAAGGTGCGAAACAGTCTTTCTTCACTTGCATAAGCCCGCGCAAACGAATCATCGGCAAACGTGTACTTAAATGGGTAACGGTTTTCGAATAGTTGCCACTTATCCTGTGCGAAAGCAATAAGCGACGATGGATTCCCGGAAAACCTCACGGCAATATTATGGTGATATTGGTCAGAGATCCACATGACAAGCGGCTCGATCGGGTCGTATAAAGCACGATAATGAAAATCCTCCACAACGCCGATGACAGGATATGCAGGGCCGTCTTCCCGGAATTTTATTGTTTTATTTATCGCATCCGACCATCCGAGTTTTTGTACAAGTGCTTCGTTTATAATAACTGCATTTGAATCCGAGGCGAGTCGTTCATCGAAAAAACGGCCAGCTGCCATTTCGAGTCCATAAGTCTGACCAAAAGCAGCATCCACCGGAAACATCCGAATCTCTATCTCGTCGGGCGGAAAGCCTTCCGGAATAACATAAGTACTTGATACGCCACCACCCACAGCGAATTGGGTAACAGAAGCATGTTGCACAGAAGGGTGTTTCAGAATTTCTTGCTTATACACCTGAACCTGCTGAGACACGGATGGCGTAAGGGGAATTGTGAATACTTGTCCCTTGTTGAAATTAAGATCTTTGGTTAATAAGAATTCTGATTGCTTGTATATTACCCGGGTACCCGTAATCATCATGATCGTGATCAGAAATTGGAACGTAACAAGCACGTATCGTCCTTTTGTTCCAGATAACGTTAGTCGCTGGTTGCTTTTTAAAACCTCCGCCGTCCGTGCCTGCGCCATTGCGAAGGCGGGATAAAATCCAGCCAGAAGCGTGACAATAATAACGAGGAGCAAAAAGCTGCCGACCACCATCGGCGTAAGCATAATCTGAAAAGGAATATTTCTCGCCGTGAGTTCATTAAACCATGGAAGCGCCAGGTATGCAATCCCCACGGCGACCGATGCCGCGATGATCATCATGACGAATGCTTCGCCAATAAACTGATTGATGAGTTGAATTTTTGTTGCACCCAATGTTTTCCTCATTCCAACCTCTCTTACACGCCGTGTAGAGCGCGCAGTCGTGATGTTAATGAAGTTTATGCAAGCAACAATCAGTGTAAGACAGGCAATTGCGCCAAACGTATAAATGAACTGCCGACTTCCAGCTTTCGCCATCCGATGGCGTCCAACTTCACTTCCGGATAGGTAAAGCTTATCAAGGGGCTGAAGGTACAAGTAGTATTTTTCGGCCCGTTCAGGAAGATGACGAAATAAAAATGATTTCAATTGCTGCTGGAGCGCTGCTACATTAGCATTTTCATCCAAAAGAATGTAGGTCGTCAATGCCTGCGAGATCCAGTTGTTGAGGTATGTCATTGGAATGGGGCCGGTGTCGGGCAATGTTGTCGACCACGACATAAGCGCTTCAAACTGAATATGTGAGTTGCGTGGTGGATTGGTAACGACACCAGTGACTTCAAAATCAAAATCATTTGGCCCCTTGATCACTTTTCCGACGGGGTCTTCCTGGCCAAACAACCGTTGCGCCAGGCCTTCGGTCAAAACGGTCGTAAGCGGACGTACGAGCGCTGATTGACTATCTCCATGCAGAAAAGTAAAATCAAACAGGTTGAAAAAGGTACTATCAACAAAAATGGACATGCCATCAACAACAGGTACGTTGTTCGCTTTGTAACTCCAAACCACATTGTTGCGCGGAGCATATCGAACACTGGCCAGCACTCCAGGGAGTTCTGTTACGATGGTGGGTCCCATCATTCCTGAGGTCTCAGCAGTTAGTGACGTTGAACCATTTGTTTCGTTGACAACTTTGTTTAACCTATAAATCTGGTGAGCCTTGCTGTGAAAGTTATCAAACGAAGTTTCATCCAGAAAAAAGGCGATTGCCAGTACCGAAACAGCGAGACCAATACTCAGACCAAAAACATTAATGAACGTATTGAGCTTATTTCTGCCGAAATTTCTCAATGCTGCGATGAGATAGCTTTTTAACATAGGCAAGTTTTAACGGAAACCGAAGTAATCGCGAATGGTTACACGATCAGATGATTTTTTTCAATGTTGCTGCCAGCTAAAGAAGACTTTCAATGTCTTTTATAAGCTGAGTGATCTCCAGCTGAAGTGTTCCATTATAAATTCCGCGAATTCGCCTGTTTTTATCAACAAGGATAAAATGTTCTGTATGAAGAAATTCAGTGCTGTCCTTTGTAAAGCCGAGATCCTCCTCGGCGAAATATGATGTTCTGGCAAGGTTATAGATCTTCGATTTATTTCCCGTAAGGAGGTGCCAGTTAGGATTGGCTATGTCATTTACTTCCGCATACTCGCGCAATCGCGCGACACTGTCGATCCACGGAGTCACACTATATGATAGCAATACGACATTTACATTATCGTCAAATGCATGGCTTATCTTTTTCATGTTGTTCGTCATCTTCGGACAAATGCTGCCGCAACTGGTAAAAATAAAATTAGCGACATGCACTTTTCCCTCTACGTCCTTCTGCGTGATTGCACTACCATGCTGATCTGTAAGTGAGAAGTCGTCGATCACATGCGGGATCTTTTCGGTTACTTCATCGTCAGCAACAAAAAGCGGATCAAATGCTGGCGTATTATAATATGGAAGCGAATCCTCTTTCGATCCGCACGCAACAAGAAAAAATTCAGCGCACAGCAAAAACGCTATCCGTCGCATTGATACAATTCTTCGTGCCGAGCAAACCATAACGCCTGTTATTTTGTATGATATAATTCGTTTTAATCTTACCATTCGGGTACCAGACGCGTTGCGCGCCTGACTCCTGTCCATTCTCGTAATTAAGATCGGAATACATCATTCCGTTACTCAACCATTCGCGTTGATTGCCATGGAACATGTCGTCTTTGAAGACATATACAAAATGCTGACGTCCATCCTCGAACCATCCCTTGTGAACACGCTGTTTCCATCCATCGGTATAATAGCGCATCGATTTCAATTTTTTACCCGGGTAGAAGTCACGGCTCCAGCCATGAAGTTTTCCGTTCCGGTAGGATGCGATGGCAGATGTATCACCCGATTCATAAAGCGTAAACACAATTCCGTTCGCCGGCTTGCCAGCGATTGTTGTTATACCGCCCTTCGTGTAGATTTCAAAGTCGCTGGCGTTGTACATCACAGCACTTTCGCGGGTTGTACACGCTGCAATTAGAATCAAACAAATCCAGCCAACACTATTTCGACCAGGTGCCCGGCACGCCGAAGTAACCATTTCCGTTTATGTAAGGTGAATCAGCAGTAATATGATAATGGTAAATACCGTCGGGGTAGTCTGCGGTTGCATGCGAATGACCATGATAAACATCGAGGTCATTGCTGGTCAGGATCTCACCATCTTCCTCGGGTCCATATACTGGAAACCCGTCAAGAAGAAATCCTACAAGCGCATCGCGTCCTTCATTGTCGGTAATATAATTTGGCTCGATATGATAATGATATTCATGGAAAGGCGTTGGATGGCCTCCGTAAAGATCGAAGGAAAGATACTCCATCGAGTTGGTTGTGATCGGTACTTGTCCCGCGGCGTACTGATTAAACAACGGCACGCCATTCACAGCAACACCAATTGTCGCTGTTCCGAGGGGCGTTTTGTTTGCAGACTCGGTAGGAGTTTTCGGAATTTTAAAAGTAAAGTTGATAGAGGAAACTTTATTGTTCGGCGCCTGCTGGAATCCAGGGCGCGTATCAGCAATCCACATCGTTGACTCCCACTCTGTACCTTCAAAATAAGGGCTCTTGTGATCGGGTACGGCGGTGGACTTGATCACGATGTAATCACCTTCAACATACATATCAGTAGCGCCATAAAACTTTTCGAAAACAGCCGGTACCTCGTTTGTCGTAGGCTCGGCATCCTTCTCGTCGTCACAATGCGAAAAAAGAAAACACGAAAGGGCGAGAAAAACATGCTGGGGTTTCATATACTAAGAGGTTAGGTTAGGTATTGCCCTAAGTTAAATAGTTTGAGGAAATGAGGCAAATGGCTGCTGAAACGGCATCACCTACTTTATCTGAGCACAGCTCGCTTATTCTCTCTAGAAAAGCTGTCGTAATTGAACCGTAAACAAAGATCAAGCTGATTAACTTTTTGTACCTTTGACAGTCAAAGTTTGCTTTAATCGACCTGCCGTATGAACCCGCGGATTAAGAAATGGATCATTAGACCATTGGTCATTTTACTTGTTGTGATTATTGCCGTAGGTGCTTGCGGCGTACTGATCCTAAGCACACAACAGGATAAGCTTGTCAGGCTCGCCGTAAAGGAAGTGAACATGCGTCTCAAGGGCGAGCTGGCCATCGACGAAAGCAGCATCTCGCTTTTCAAACATTTTCCCTACGTCTCTATTGCTCTTCACAACGCACGGCTATACGCACACAAAGGAAGCTCCGAAAAACCGCTTTTCTCTGTCGAAAGGATCTATGCTGGTTTCAGTATTCCTGACCTGATCGACGGACGCCATACTGTTCGTCGGCTGATCGTTAAGAATCGATACATCGACCTGGTGCGGGATACAGCCGGAAACGTCAACATCGTAGAGGCCGCGACATTCAAAACCGACACGCTCCATAAGAAGACGGAAACAACATCAACTGCTGATGTAAACCTTGAGAAGATTGTACTGAAAGACATTTCGATCTTATTTCATGACTACGCGTCAGGCATGCGATACGCTACTTATCTGACAAAAGTCACTTCGTCATTTGAGATCGACAGCCTGCAAATCCTCGGAACGTTGAGCAGCGAAATGAAGCTTGACATCCGAACGGATAATGACACTGCCTTTTTGCATGATAAGAATGTATCATTACACCTGGCTGCCGGCTACGAACCAAAGAAAGGAAAATTCAAGATTGCCACCTGCTCTTTCAATGTCGACGAAGCGGGTTTCAAGATCGAAGGCGGCGCAGATCTTTCAGGCGAACCGGATCTCAATCTGCGCATTCACGGTGACCAGCAAGACTTTAATCTTGTGACCGGATTTCTCCCTGCAGATGTAAAGCAGAAAATGAAACCTTTTACGTACGATGGGCGGATATTCTTCGATGCGCGCGTAAAAGGAAAGGTCGCCGAAAATCAAATGCCACTAATTGAAGTCGCGTTTGGATGCGACAGCGCGTGGATACACAATACATCTGCTAACAAAAAGGTTGACCAACTTGGGTTTAACGGATTTTTCACCAATGGCGCTGAACGTTCACTTAAGACATCACAAGTCCAGATCATCAACCTGAGTGCCCGGCCTGACAAGGGTGTGTTCAAAGGTAACTTTGTTGTTCGTGACTTTACCAAACCGCGAACGCTGGTACAGATCCGTTCAGAGCTCGAGCTGAATTTTATCGGCGAGTTTTTTGGCATCCATGACCTGAAGCAGATGACAGGGAAAATTAAGCTCGACATGGATTTCAAAGAGCTTGACGATATTACCGTACCTGAGAAGTCTTTGAACAAATTAAAGGAAGGCATTCAAAGCCGGCTGTCTGTCGAGAATCTTTCATTTCGCATTCCCGGATATCCACGTGCCGTCCGCGACATGAATCTTCATGCGCATATGGAAAACGGCAGGGTCACGATTGACTCTGCAACACTGCGGATCGGCGACTCAGATATTGCCCTTGACGGCTCCCTTAGTGATATCCGCGCCTTTCTCCGTCATCATCACAAGCCCATTACGCTCGCATTGAACGCGAAGAGCACTCGTTTAATATTATCCGAGCTTCTTTCGTACGATACCGCACTTTCCAACAACACAAAAGAAGAGATCACCGATTTTTCAATTGGTCTTGCGCTTGAAACTTCTGTGCATGAGCTGCTGAACCCGGCTCCCCTGCCCAAGGGAAATCTTCAACTGACAAACCTCAATGGCGCATTTAAAGTCTATCGACATAAACTAAAGGACCTGAGTGCAACTGTCGTGATCAATGATACGCTGTTACGACTTCGGAATCTTGTGGGTCATATCGATAGCTCTGATTTTCATTTCAGCGGAAGGGTTATTAATTACCAACTCTGGTTTGATGAAATCAAAAAAGGAAAAACGCAGATCGCATTTGATTTTAAATCCAAACATTTCGCGATCCGCGATGTTCTTCCGTGGCACGTTCGCAAATATCTGCCGAGGGGGTATCGGCGCGAACGGATCGATAACGCATGGGTGCGAACCAAGATCGATATGCGTTACGATACCATCTTTCGTTTCGCCAAAGCAAAGATCGCCAACATTACCGGAGACCTGGTCGACCATAAGCTCAAGCTGGAAGGTATCAGCGGCGGATTAAAGTATGGCGCGCGTGTACTTATCCTTGACACGCTTAGGGGAAAAATCGGACGCACTGATTTCGACCTGACGTTTAAATATTTTACGGGACTTGACAGGCAGATGCGGAAGCGCACGAACTATCTGAAGTTTACTTCAAACTTTTTTGACGCGGATGAAATGAGTCAATACGATCTTGCACCGAAAAAAGGACGAAGACGCAAACCCGGCGACACGACAACCGTGGTGGCCACGATTGACTCTACACGACACGCAGAAGCATTCAACATCTTCATCATTCCATTTTCTGATTTCAACGCGGAGATCGATATCGCTAAGATAAAATACAACAGACTTTGGCTGAAAGACGTCACTGCGCGACTGCGCATGCAGGAAGATCAACACATTTTCGTCGATACACTGCGATTAAAAGTTGCTAAAGGCACCATCGCCATGCGTGGTCATTTCAACGGTACCGATCCCGACAAGATCTGGTTCAAGAGCCGCATCCAGGTCGACACAGTTGATCTTGAAAAGATGATGTTCAAGCTCGATCATCTCGGCCAGGATGTGGTGATCAATAAAAATATCAAAGGCAGATTAAGTGGTTTGATCCGTAGCTACGTTCAGGTTCATCCAAACCTTGTACCGATCATGAGTAAAACGAAGGCTGAATTAAACATTTCCATTTACGATGGTACGCTGGTGGATTTTGCTCCCATGCAGGCAATGGCCAGTTACTTCAAGGATAAGAATCTTCGTTTGATTCGTTTTGACACACTGCAAAACAAACTGATGTTCACAAATGGTGTACTTGATATTCCTTCAATGGATATCAACTCGTCGCTGGGATACATCCAGATGTCCGGCAAACAGAGCCTGGATCTGAATATGGAATACTACGTGCGCGTACCGATGAAAATGGTGACGAAGGTTGGGTTCAGTACGTTGTTCAGCAGGAAACAGGAAGACGTCGATCTCACGCAAGTCGACGAAATTGAATACATCGATAAGGAGAAAAAGATCGCGTTCATGAATCTGAAAGTATCGGGTACACCTGACGATTTTACTGTTGGATTGGGAAAGGATAAGATGAGGCGATAGTTTTCCTTTAAAGTAATACCTTTTAAAAAAATCTTAGCTTTCATGGAAATTAAACATTTTATAACGCTGACGCTGATCGCAATAATCCTTGTCGGATGTTCTAGGGAAGACGAATACAGAAATCAGACTCGAATTTCCGGTATCTATAAAATCGTTGCCATACAGACCGAACTGGCAGTTGACCTGAATAATGATGGCGTTAAGTCGACAGACATTTATGATGAGATCAAATACTATTCACTGATGAGAGAATCGGAACCCAGGGTATTTTATGATTTCGAAACCATGCAGCACTATATGGTCGCCCATCCGTTGCCATTCCACGAGAATAATGCACAGCTAATCGCATTGAATATCCCAGACCAGGTTATAGACAAATTTGGCGATGACTCATATTACCTTTCCGAATACCTTCATTCCTTCATAGCCTATTCGTACGAATTGAATGACGCAAGTGACATCGTAACTTTGACTGCAAATGATGCGTCGTTCGTCGAGAATGGTACACTGAAAGAGTTGCGAATCATATCGTCCGGCCATCTTCGTCTTACATTGACAAAAAAGTTTTTTGATTTTTCAGATCTCGACTGGGTTGAGACTGAGGTTACGATTGACTATATGAGCGTGTAGCGGAAGCAGTTCGAATTCATTTGATATACGTATGGCGCCGAAGAAGCATCTCAACTCAACAGTGTGGTTCGACCCGCACTCTTACCAGCCCTCCTAAAGACCGAAATTCTGAGCACAGCATGTGCGTTGGCGAGCAGCAAGCGAAGAATCCCGAGGCGATGAAATACAAAAGCAAAGACGCAAGCAATAACCGACGAAGTGGAGGCGGTTCGAAGAACGCTCTTCTTACGTTATTCGCTTCCTTTCGAGACCTTCATCCTGAGCGGATGCATCGTAGACATATTTAAGTGAGATGCTTTATATTATAGAATAAAAAAATGAACACACATCCACAAGAGCGAAGGATCTTGATCGAAGAACACATTCGATCAAACATAGATGCTCAATTCGAAATCCTCACTCTTACCGCCCCTGAGACCGGTATCGTGAGCATTGCCTGTGCGTTGGCCGACGATTATTCACTGCCCTCAAAACGCGATGGGCGTTGCCCACCGCCAGGTAATCTCGCCCCCTCAGGGCTCGGGGGTTTTGGTTGAGGATTGCTGATTAATGGCTAAAACAAAGTCTAAGTGTGACCACGTAACCCAATGCTGAGGCGAAGGGCATGCGCAGGGCGCCGAAGCATCTCAACTCGCGCGTGTTGTTCGGAGCCCCAACCACTTTTTCACTTTCAGTTTTGCCAAAGTGATTTTCCGTTTTGCAAAAGGCGATCAGGCTTCGACCAAAAGCGATCAGGGTGCTGCGGAAAGCGATTAGCCATCCGCCGGGAGCGATTTCGCTTGTGACAAAAGCGCTCACGGTCCGACTAAAAGCTATTAGCAGTTTTGCAAAAGCGATCACGTACTTTTCGCGGTAGATCTCGTTCATGCGGAAAGCGCACGGCCCCGTGCGGCGGTGTAAAATCTTCATGTCAAAGTGCTTTTTCCATCTGCGTCGGTGTTTCAGTCTGTTTGTATTGGTGTGCGGTGTATCGGACAAGTCCGAAGGACTTGAATATTAATAACTACCGGTTCGGTGGTTACTCGTCCTGCGCGTTTATTCAACCCCGGAGGGGTTGAATATCCACCATCGGATACTTCGGCGCCCTTCACATGCCCACTGGCTTCCGCATTGATAACGCACAGGGGCGGGCGCGGCCTTTTCAATTTCATTTACGAAAAGATACCTACACACTTTCTTTAATCACTGCATCGACCAATTACTGCTGGTGTCGTTAAGCGGCTGTTATTCCAGATAAGAAATACAACCAATATAGCGGCCGTTGCGTGTATATACATAAGCACACAATAAAGTGCAAAGTATATGAAAAGTTCTAAACACAACCAGGTTGGAAACTTCGAGAAGCTCGTGAGTTTTACCAACGCCCAGGGAGCTGTGTACAATCCCGGCAAGGCCAGTATCAAAAATGCTGCGTTACAGACCTTGCTTACACAAGCTCAGGGAGCAATCAAAGCAGCGCATGTTTCACAATCGGCGTTCACGCATGCCATCAATGACAGACGACGCGCCCTCAATTCAATTCCGCCGATGGCAACCCGCCTGATCGGATATTTGAAAGCGAGCGGTGTATCGGCGGAGACATTGGAGTCCTGCAGAAAGATCAAGCGCAGGCTTCACAACAGGGGTGGTGATCGTGTTCCATTGACGTCAGGAGAAACTCCGGCCAACGACGCAACACGCAGTACATCACAGGCAGATTTCGATTCCAAAGTTGCCAACTTCCAGGAATTGGTGACCATGGCAACGTCCGATCCACTGTACAAACCCAATGAAGCGGATCTACAGTTGAAAGGACTCACAGCTTTCATTGAGCAAATACGGGTCGCAAACAAAGCAGTGGCAATCGCGCGGGTCGCGTTGCTCGAAGCAAAACGGAAGATGCGTGCGCTTGTATTTGGTGTCAACGGAATCTACGGTCACGGACAGGCGGTAAAAGCTTATCTGAAATCTGTGTACGGATATTCAGGAAGCAAGTACAAAGAGGTCGCCGGAATTGAATTTAGAAAGTTGTAAGAATGTTGAACGCTGAAAATTGAGACCCTCGATAGCAAGGCTGTCGGGGGTTTTCTATTTAGATCTGGCCCTTGCCTTCTCAGCCATTCGACCTCCAATTACCCCCAGGTGCGTAAACTGAAAACCCTCTCCGGACTTTAATCCATATCCCAGCATCCTGTCGAACGAGCTATGACCGAATAACACAAGTCCCGCCAGTTGCAACACATTGTTCGTGAGCAATGCACCGACGAGGAAAATGGCAATCGCAATGCCTTTGTGATGGAAGATGTTGTACGTCGCCGCGCCAACGCGTGGATTCAACACGTAACCAATCATACCAATGTCGGGCGTGAGAAACAGCGCCCAATAGATCCAGGCTTCATACGGTAGAAACGAATTCAGGTACACAGCAAGCGCTAACATCAACGCTTCTTCCATCTTTAAAATATTCTTCATTGAATGATTGTTGAATGTTCAGGAAACATATTTTTTCCACCACGACTGAAATACGATCAGACCCCAGATGCGTGCGTGTACATCTCCGGGATTGGACGAAAACAACTTTGCCTTCAGTTTCCTGATCTCCGCATAATCAAAGATCTGCTGGTCGCGGATAAACTTCTCGCTTAACAGATCATCGGCGATCATTGATTTAAGTTCCTTCCGGAACCATTTCAGCAACGGTACCTCGAAACCTTTTTTAGGCCTGTTGTATAATTCCGAAGGGAGCATGGCGCGAAACGCATCCTGCAGCACACGCTTCCGCATGGTGTTGTTGATCTTGTAGTCGTCGGGAAGGGAGAAGATAAAATTAACAACGTCGACATCCAGGAACGGCGTTCGAACTTCAAGTCCCTTTGCCATGCTCATCAGATCCACCTTGGTGAGCATATCATTGGGAAGCACAAGCTCCATGTCCGTCCGAAAAATGTCATTCATCGTATAGCCTTCTTTGACAAACCGGAGATGATTTGCTTTTTGCGATTCGTACCGGTCTTTACTAAGCTGACTTCTAACATGCGGCGATAGCATGCCTTCAGCTGTGCCCTCTGATGTATACCCGGCCCATTTCCAGTAACGTTCGGCAGGATCAAGTTTTACACCTTCACCGTATTTTACAAGCTGCCTGACTTTATTGGATAATGTTCCGTTCCGCGACTGCGGGATCAACTTCCATAGTGGAAGAAGCGCGGCTATTACGGATTCTTTCACCCCCATCGACCGGAGCTTCAGAAGCGCTGCGTGTTTGTTATATCCACCGAGCATTTCGTCGGCGCCATCGCCGGAAAGTGCTACGGTCGCGTGCTTGCGCGTATGCTTGCTCAGGATGTATACATTGAGTGCTGATGAATCTGCAAAAGGCTCGTCAAGGTAGTCGAGCACATCGTTCAGGTGTGCAAGCAGGTCGTCGTTTGTTAACGAGAATACGGTATGTTCAGTCTTGAAATGTTTCGCAACAAGGTTCGCGTAATGCGTTTCATCGAAGAATTTTTCGTCTTTGAAACCAATTGAAAATGTGTGAAGATCTTTTTTATGTCTGGATGCGAGTCCGGTTATGACAGAAGAATCGATCCCACCGCTGAGGAATGAGCCGAGCGGGACATCGGCAACAAGTCTGTGCTGTACCGATTTCTCCAGCAGCGCTGCCAGCGTTTTTTGCGCGTCTTCAAAGGAGGGGATCGGATTATTACTTGTCGCGGCTGGTATTTCGTACCACTTCTCAATTTCGATGCGGCCAGCAATGACTTTCAGAAAGTGACCGGGCAAAAGTTTTTTTACGTGCCTGAAGATGGTATCCGGCGCCGGAATATAGTTGAGCTGAAGAAAGGTATATAGCGAATTGTAATCAAGCTCCTTATTAATACCGTACTGGAGAATTGTTTTCATCTCCGAGGCAAAGATGAACTTGTCGTCATCAAAGACATAAAGCAGCGGCTTGACACCGTAGCGGTCACGGGCAACGAAAAATGTTCGTTCGGTTTCGTCGTAAATACAGAAAGCGAAGAACCCGTTTAGTTTTTGCAAACAAGCCTCTCCTTCAAGAATAAAAAGATTTAACAGTACTTCTGTATCCGACTGTGAATTGAAAACCACGCCGCGGCTTTCGAGCGAAGTTCGCAATTCCATGTAGTTGAAGATCTCGCCATTAAAGACGATGCAATATCTTTTCGATGCATCCCACATCGGTTGATGCGCAACGGAAGTCGTGTCGATAATGGAAAGCCGGCGATGTCCAAGCGCGCAAGTTTCGTCAATAAAAACCTTCTGGTGATCAGGTCCTCTTTTTTCGAGGGACGTTGTTGCCGCGTTGACATGGATCTTATGGATCTTGCCGATCAGGTTAAAAGGATAAATGCCCGTTATGCCACACATCGGATCGTCAGCGTATTGGTTTTATGCAGGGCAACTTTTTCAATGACATCATAAATTTTTGACTATGGCTCAATGGTATCAGCATCTTAAGATCAAAAGATCTTACCAGGATTTAAGATTCCATTCGGGTCGAAAGCTTTCTTAATTCCTCGCATGAGAATGAGATTGGCGTCAGCCATGGCAATCGGCATATACGGTCTTTTCGCAATCCCCACGCCATGTTCTCCCGACAAGGTACCGCCTAAACTGACAGCAAGCTTAAAAATTTCGGCAATGCCGTCGTTGACTTTTGTATTCCAGTCTTGGTCACTGATGTTCTCTTTCATGACATTGACATGTAGATTGCCATCGCCCAGATGTCCGAAACACACTGAATTGAATCCATAGCGTGTCCCGATCTCCTTGATGCCTGTTATTAACACCGGGAGATTTCCACGCGGCACAACGACATCTTCCGATTTCGTAAGTGAATAAGCATTGACAGCAGGGGAGATGTTTTTACGGATCTTCCACAGTTCCTCTTTTTGTGCTGCATTATCTGCGAACAAAGTTTCACCTGCATCAAAGTTTTCGATCACAGCCATTACACGTTCCGCGTCGCGCATCAGTACTTCGTCGTCATTTCCATCCAGCTCACACAAAAGATATGCGTCCATGTTTTCCGGAAATGGTGTTGTTACTTTTGCGGCATATACTTTCTCGCAGTAGTCGATGGTTTTCATCGCAGCTTCGCGTTCGAAAAATTCCATCCCGCTGGGTGAAATACCTGCCCTGAAAATTTCAGCGATAGCGCGGCATGCTTCCGCATTCGTTACAAAAGGGATCAACATCGAAACGGATTTCTGTGGCTGACCTCTCAGCTTAAACACAATTTTGGTAATAATGCCAAGTGTACCCTCACTTCCACACATGAGTTGTGTGAGGTTATATCCTGTAGAATTTTTCAGCACATTTGCACCTGTCCAGATGATTTCACCCGTAGGTAAAACAACTTCCAGATTTAAAACATAATCGCGTGTTACGCCGTACTTGACAGCTTTCGGTCCGCCACTGTTCTCAGAAACATTTCCACCGATGAAGCATGATCCACGGCTTGCCGGATCAGGGGGATAAAATAGTCCACGCGCCTTTACCGCATCCTGGAAAACTTCCGTGATTACGCCAGGTTCTACCGTTGCCTGAAGGTTTAATTCGTCGATGGACAGAATGCGGTTGAACCGCTCCATCGAAATGACAACGCCTTTGAATACAGGTAATGCGCCGCCACTTAAGCCCGTGCCACCGCCACGTGGCGTAACCGGGATCTGATGTTGGTTGCAGATTCTCATGATCTGACTGATCTGTTCGGTGGTATCAGGTTTTAATACAACATCCGGTAGAAAAGAATAATCCTCCGTTTCATCGTGAGAATAAATAGCGCGCTTATCTTCTTCGATGATTGTATTTTCCTGTCCGATGATGTCGATGAATTGGGTGACAAGCGTGGGGCTTACTTCTGAAAATGGCATGAATCTGGTATATTTACCTTTGAAATTTTTTAAACTGATGAAGCTGTTTTTTCATTTCAAAATTACGCAAAAGCTTCTTCTTCCCGCGATAGTGCTGCTTTCACTTTTTCTTGTGTCGTGTGGCTCGTCTAAAAAGAAAACGAACGCTCGTCAGAAGAGTTCGGTTTCTTCCTCCAGAGGTGGAGACAATAAGCATAAAAAGCGCGAAGCAGCTGTTGTTGCCTCAGGAAAGAGTAAAAAGGCCGATAGAAAGGGATCAAACCGCGAGGTTGAAAAGGTTGTTTCGGCAGCGCGTGCCTACATCGGTACACCTTACAAGTATGGCGGTACAACAAGATCGGGAATGGATTGCTCCGGATTGCTCCTGAACGCTTTCAAAGCGGTGAAGATCGATCTTCCACGTACATCCGCTGATCAAAGCAAAGTGGGAAAGGAAGTGAAGATGAAAGACCTGCAACCCGGCGACCTGGTATTTTTCGCGACCGGGAAAAAGAAAAATCAAGTCACACACGTTGGAATGGTAACCGAGAACAGAAAGGGTGAAGTGAAGTTTATTCACGCATCTTCCTCGCTTGGTGTTGTCGAGACAAACATTTCCGGCAAGTATTACCAAGAGCGATACCTCGGGGCCCGTCGCGTGATTCGTTAGAAGGCAGCATTCAAAATGCAATCGTTGGTATCAGATTCTTTTTCGCTCTGTCGAACCGTTAAGCAAAATCATAAACATGAAACTGGAACTTGTTGTTTACAATATCGAATCTGCAATGAAAGCTGCGCAGGGTGGCGCCGATCGACTCGAATTGTGTGATAACCCGTTGGAAGGAGGAACCACGCCATCGTATGGCGTGATTGAGATCGTGAGGCAAAATGTGAGCATTGATATTTTTGTGATGATCCGTCCGCGTGGTGGCGATTTTCTCTATAATAATTATGAATTCCATGCGATGAAACGAGACCTCATTCAGTGTCAACGTCTTGCGGTTGACGGCGTGGTATTCGGAATACTGACTGAAAATGGAACCATTGATAAAAAGCGTTGCAAAGAATTGATCGAGCGAGCGCGGCCAATGAAAGTAACTTGTCACCGCGCTTTCGATATGGCAAGAGATCCATTTGAAGCGTTGGAAGATTGCATTGAAGTCGGATTTGACCGTATCCTTACCTCTGGAGGCCGTGCCAAGGCGATTGACGGGGTGGAGACGATCGCAGCGTTGATTGAGAAAGCTGCGGGACGAATAGCCATCATGCCCGGATCAGGCGTGAACGAATCAAATGCGAAGGAGATAGTTTCCAAGACGGGCGTGGAAGAAATTCATTTTTCTGCGATGTCGTCAAAACCAAGCGGTATGCATTATCGCAATACATCCATTGCCGGAATGGGTGGCGCAGATGGTGGCGAGTACACGCTTCGAACGGTAGATCCGGAAATAATAAAAAGAATTAGAAGGGAGATTGAGCAGAAGTAACTTCACAATTTCAATATATTTGCGATGGTAATTTTTGTTCTTTTGTTTGATAATAAGGGGGATTAGCTCAGCTGGCTAGAGCGCTTCCATGGCATGGAAGAGGTCATCGGTTCGACTCCGATATTCTCCACGAGTTCATTGGTTAGTCCCGATAGCTATCGGGACCGACATTCTTCACCAACATCGGTTTGCCCGATAGTTTCAAAAGCTGCTTCAACTGGCCTTCGCCACCATTAATTCGGAAACGATGACGGTATTGAAATTCGTCCTGTTTAATCGACTCGTTAGATCATATCTCAACAGCGACTATTGGTTCTTGCGATTGAACAGGAGAGTAAAATCTTTGATCCTGGAAATGTGGTATACGCTAGCCGTTTTCTTTCCTTATTTAGCCATGCCTCTTGTTTTAACAATGTTATTGGGTGAACATCTACCGACAAGTTTCGGATGGAGAGCATTAGTGACGATAATTCCATTCAGCTTAATGATGATGGCTCTTTTTAACAAAGACTTTTTTGGTGGACAAAGTCCCGTTCACCGAAAACTGGGTTACAAAGTATTGGACGCGCGGTCAAAGGAAACGGCTTCGAAGATTCAGTGTATGGTAAGAAACCTGACAGGACCGATATGGCCGATCGAGGCGCTCTTCATCTTAGTTAATCCTTCAAGGCGCCTGGGGGATATTATCGCAGGGACAATCCTGGCTGAGGTTTCGACATCAGATCCTGAGTCAATATTGGCGGACATAAAGGAATTTAGGTTTGACCGGGATACTATCGTAACGCTGCTTCTATCCATTCTTTCTGTCACAGCATTTAATATTTTGTTTGATCCACGACTAAAATTCTGGTAGGGCAGGCCGTTGCCAGCGCCAAAGTTATCGGGGCCGATATTCTCCACGTTCTTTTTTCTGCTTCCTTCAGATCTCTCACCAGCAACGACTACCAAGGGATTTCTTTCCTCTTTTCAAAAAACTTTCCTGTAAGACTTACCGGGGCTTCCGTTGCGAGCCACACCGCCGTATCGGCACCTTCAGCAACTGAAAGTGGCGCCGACTTTCCTCCCATGTCGGTGCGAACCCATCCGGGCGTGACGGCATTCACAGCAATTGACCGGTGTTTAAATGCGATACTCAGCTCGCAGGTGAGCGCGTTTAATGCAACTTTCGACATCGAATATAATGGAGCGTATCCACTCAATCCATTTACGATCTGCGCAACACTACTCGATATGTTGATGATTCTTCCGTTGTCGTTGATGAATGGAGACAAACGCTGGAGCAGGCGCAACGGGCCAAAAACGTTTGTGTCAAACGTGGTGCTTAAATCTTGTTCATTGATTTGCAGAATGCTTGCGTTCTCAGCGAGCAGAATACCGGCGTTGTTCACAACGACGTCGATTTTTATACTGCGCTCCTGAAATATTTTTATGAGAGAATCAATGGTGGAGACATCGGCAACATCCAGGTGATGAAATTCCACATCCAGGCCTTCGCTGGTAAGGTTCGATGCTGCGCTTAATCCCTTTTCGCGCGAACGCGCGGTAAGCAATACCTGAAATCCTTTGCGCGCCAGTTGGGAACAGATCTCCAACCCGATGCCTTTATTGCCGCCGGTAACAAGTGCTCTTCTTTTCATCATCGTAAAATAAAAAAGTTTCGTGGTGCGCCCACGAAACTCTCTCAACATCATGTTGCCGACTAGCTTTCGCTATCGTGACCTTCCAGCTTTACAAGTTTATTATAAATGCCAAGAAGCAGGAATGATGGTGCCCACTGTCCAATGAACAGCGACAGGTGATCATTCTTCAAAGCTTTCAAAGTAAGAGACGCTGCCATCGAACCGACGGAGAGCCATAAAAACAAATCTGATGGTAATTTGGCAGTTTGTTCCTCTATCACCCTCGCTACTTTTCCTTCACGATGTGTCGGATTGTAAGCAGCAGCCTTCGAAGCCGCTCTTGTTGTCATCTCTTTTAAATCAGTTGCCATAGTATTAATACTTTAATTTAACATTAACCAGAATTCGGTTTTTATGAATTCAGCTTAACAGGAAAATTATCGTACCGTAAATGGCTGCTTATGAGGGATTTCAGCGAGTCTGAACCCTGTTTACCGTGGTCACCGTGTCGGCTTCCCGACGGTGCCTGTAATAAGTTTCGTAGGCTTTTTTGTTCCTCCGGATATTGTCTTTTAATGCCTTTGGCATGGTGCGTTTGGTTCCCGGCTTAGGGCAATCCCACTCCTCCACGTCGATGTGTTCCAACGGTGGAGCCTGTTCATGAACCCTAAACGAAACATTTCTTCGCCTCGGCTCAATATCGGGTGTGTTTCTGGAGGACGCACTGAAATGACGCTCAGGATGCGGCTTTCGGGCAAAACTGCGTTTCATGCGGTCCGCCCTTACTTTTGGACATGGAATCAGGCCCATCTGGCAGGATGTTAAACATATCAGCACAATGATGGATACCAGTATTCTCATATTACTTCGATCAAAAAATTTATACCGAAATGAGTGAAAAGGTGATCGTCAGCTAATATAACGAGTCTGTGGTTCAGGAAATTGCCGCGGGCAAATTTTCTCAGTCGAATGGGCATCCGGAAGCCCGGGATGTATCAAAAAAGCGGCCTTTCGAGAGGACAGCCACATCATTTACCGGTTTTCCGGCTATGAAATTTTCAGGGAGTTCGGGGTTGCTATCAATGAAAGCAATCCATGTGTTGATGCAATCAAGGGTCTCAGGGGCTTCAGGGGCCGTTGCGGCTTTAGCCAGGTTATTCAGGATCAAAAAGCTGCATTTTACCTTCTTGCGTTCTTCTGCGAACTTCAAAAACCGGTGTGAAATTATGAGCTGGTCCTGGGGATTTAGTGCTTTAAAAACGTTCAGCATTTGTATTTTTTGCAGATCAGTCATCGGGCGCTTGCCTACACTTTGAACCTGACCGTATACATAACCAAAATTTATCGTAAAGACGAAAAGAATTACTAAACCAACTATTCGCATGACCTCAAACCACAACCAGCTAAAAAAAGACAAACCTTAACCACTCCACCGATGGCTGTAACCGGAATAACCGGATCAAACTCAGTTACATGAATTATAAATTTGTGCCAACGCGTAAATACCGGGCTCTCAGTATCGTTGATGGGATAACCTGGTGATATTTCAAAAAACATTCACAAATTGCATTACCAAAAAGATACAGGCCATGAAGACGTTTTCACTCATACTCATATTCTTTACACTTATGTCAGGAGATATCTATGATTTTACTTTGAAGTCGCTCGAGGGCGAGGAGGTCAGCTTGTCAAAATACAAAGGCAAGAGCCTGCTGATCGTTAATGTCGCGTCAAAATGCGGATATACGCCTCAGTACGCTGACCTTGAAAAGCTACATGAAGATTTCGGGCATAAAGTCGTTGTCATGGGATTTCCGGCAAACAATTTCGGCTCGCAGGAACCCGGCTCAAACGAGGAGATCGCTGAATTTTGTGAAAGGAACTACGGTGTCAAATTTCCAATGTTTGAAAAAATATCCGTGAAGGGAGATGACCAGCATCCGCTCTATAAATTCTTAAAAGAAAAAACAGGCAAAGAACCTGGTTGGAATTTCTGTAAGTATCTCGTCAAGCCCGATGGAACAATCCAGTTTTTTCCGTCCGGTGTGAAGCCGCTCAGCGAGGAAATCGTCGGACAGCTCTGATCACATGTTGCTACATTCTGTCGTCTCAGGTTTAAAGAAATTTTTTCAGGGCAATCCTGAACCACTCAGGAAGTCTGTTTTTGATATTCCGCTAAAAACCTTGCAGGGACAGGATACGTCGCTTGCCAGGTACAAGGGTAAAAAATTGCTCGTGGTTAACACTGCATCCAAATGCGGGTATACATATCAATTTGAGGCGCTTCAAAAATTACACGAAGCATACGGCGACAGGGTTCAGGTGCTTGGTTTTCCATCCAACGATTTTTTTCAGGACTCAAAGTCGAATGGTACGATCGCGGAATTCTGTTCAATCAATTATGGCGTAACGTTTCCTATGTTTGAAAAGATTTCAGTGACCGGAAGAAATGCGCATCCGCTTTACCGGATTCTTTTCACGCAGGCAGGCAAAACACCGCGGTGGAATTTTTACAAATACCTGCTGGATGAAAATGGAAATGTCATAGACTATTTCTCCGCAAAGGTCGATCCGCTCGACAAACGAATAACGGGAAAACTCTAACAAACATGGAGCATTGGATCAAGGCCTTCCGACTTCGAACGCTGCCCCTTGCGCTCGCTTCGATCTTCATGGGCGCTTTCCTCGCCGCCGCTGATGATCACTTCAACTGGATGATTTTTTCTCTTTGCATCTCAACCACAATTTTCCTCCAGGTATTATCAAACCTCGCAAATGACTATGGCGATTCAATTCATGGCGCTGATAGCAAAGATCGCGTGGGGCCAAAACGCGCTGTGCAGTCGGGTGTTATTTCTTTGAAAAGCATGCGCAACGCCGTCGTTGCTTTCGCGATACTTTCGTTTGTCAGCGGAACATTTTTGTTATTCATCGCATTCCAGAACGACTGGAGGGCGATCCTTGCTTTTCTGGGTCTTGGTATATTAAGTATCCTTGCTGCTGTCGGTTATACAATTGGGAAGAAACCGTACGGTTATGCGGGTCTCGGTGATCTATCCGTGATGATATTTTTTGGTTTGGTCGGTGTGCTGGGATCTTATTACCTGTTCACAAAAACTTTTTCAGCGCAGTATGTCTTCCCTGCAATCAGCTGTGGGCTATTCGCAATAGCAGTGCTTAATATCAACAACATCCGTGATATAGATTCGGATAAACTCGCAGGTAAATTTTCAATTCCGGTACGCATCGGTCGCATTAATGCGATTCGCTATCACTGGTTTCTGCTTGCAGCAGGTATTGCTACGGCTGTCATCTACACGGTTTTTTATTTCACGTCTGTGTGGCAGCTGATGTTTTTACTCAGCATACCTTTTCTCATGTACAATGGCAAAGCGGTCTCTTCGAAACCGTCGTCGCAGCTTGATCCCTTCCTCCGGCAGATGGCATTAAGCACGCTGCTTTTCGTCATCACTTTCGGCTGCGGTGTGCTGCTGTCAAAAATCTGAGGCATAATGTTTTTCGTGATTTAGATTCGACTAGCTCCTGTGTTAGCGACAGTCTGAATTATGAAGGAAACGCTTTTTCTTTTTCTGTTAGCAATGTTGATTGGATGTCAGCCCGAACCGGATGCTCAGCGCCTTTACGACGAGCTTGTGGTTTCCACCAGCTATGACAAAAGCGCAGACTTCAAAGCTTACGCGACGTACGCGCTGCCAACTGACACGATCGGGTTCGTCAGTAATTCATCACCCGACACAATTCTCGTTGCATCCGAAAACTCATTTCCCCGACCGGTGCTCGACGCCGTTGCGCGAAACATGAATGCTCTTGGCTTTACGCGCGTTGATCGTAACGGCAGTCCTGATCTTGGCGTGAACGTCGCAGTTGTCAATGATTTTAATGTCTTCCAGGAAATCGTTTACCCTGATCCGTACTATTATTCAGGCGGATTTTATCCTGGTTATTATGGATACGGTTCTGCTTATTATTATCCTTTTGTAAACACGTACGCGTACAATACGGGCGTGGTCATTGTTGAACTTGTGGATCTGAAAAATAAAAACGCAAACAACGAGGTGCGCGTCGTGTGGACGGCATATCTCGGCGATGTGTACAGTACGATCGATTTGATTCCTCAAACCGAAGCCGCGATAGACCAGGCTTTCCGTCAATCACCTTATCTACAGCAAGGCCTATGAAAATGCTGACATTGATATTGCTGACATTCCTTTCGACGAGCGCGTTCGCTCAGGGTCAATATTTTTATCTCACGCTTGACTTCGCGAAACCGTTGGCAAATACAGAATGGATTGGCGACATGGCAACCCGTGGTGCCAGGGTTGGTTATCGCTCTTTCATTAACGATAAAATTTCAGCCGGACTCGATCTCGGGTGGAATACTTACGATCAATACAATCCTACGGAAACGAGGGAGACAGGTAATACCGCTATTACAACGGATTACTTTAAATACATTTATTCCTATTCCGCGACGGTGAGTGGGCAGTACAATTTCGAGGTCGGCGAAGGTGATCGGTTTCATCCTTACGCCGGACTCGGCTTGGGCGCGGTCAATCAGCAGCATGCGATTTACTATAACATATATCATGATAGCGAGCGCTCCTGGGGATTTTTGGCGCGGCCAGAGGCAGGCATTCTCGTTAGGCTCTCACGCTACGGATCTTTCGGCTTGATGGGAGCCATCCATTATGATTATTCCACCAATAAAAGTCCGAAATTTAACTATGGCAGCTTCTCGGCCCTCGGCTTTCAATTAGGTATTGTTTTCATCGAGTTGTAGCCTAATTTTTTGCGATCGAAAAGCCCTTGCCAACGGCGTTCTGCTATCTTTGCACCCATGTCACAGCAGCAGATCCTAATCCTTGACTTCGGTTCTCAGTACACCCAGCTAATTGCCCGCAGAGTCCGTGAACTAAACGTTTATTGCGAAATCCATCCGTTCAATAAAATCCCGAAAATTACCTCCGATATCAAGGGCGTTATTCTTTCAGGAAGCCCGTGTTCTGTCAGAGACCAGGGTTCGCCCGATGTTGACCTCGCTGTTTTCGAAAAGAAGGTGCCCGTGCTCGGTGTTTGCTACGGGGCACAACTCATTGCACATAAAAATGGTGGGAATGTTCTGCCGTCGCAGATCCGTGAATACGGACGCGCGAAACTCACCTCGGTTGACCACCATGCTAATCTTTTGAAAGAAATATCATTGGACACACAGGTGTGGATGTCACACGCCGATACAATCGCTTCGGTTCCTGAATCATTTGAGGTTATCGCGAGCACGCCATCAGTGAAAGTTGCGGCGTACAAGGTGCGTGATAAAGAGATTTATGGAATCCAGTTTCATCCGGAGGTAACACATACCATTGAAGGTAAAAATTTGCTCAGAAATTTCGTGGTACATATCTGCGGATGCGCGCAGGATTGGACGCCGGATCAATTTGTTGAGGCTTCGATCGATGATCTGAAAACAAAACTAGGAAACGACAAAGTTGTAATGGCATTGTCGGGCGGCGTTGACTCAACAGTCGCAGCTACGTTGATCCATCGGGCAATCGGCAAGAATCTTCATTGCATTTTTGTTGATAACGGCTTGCTGCGAAAAGATGAGTTTCAACAAGTGCTCGATTCTTACAACGGAATGGGTTTGAATATCAAAGGCGTTGATGCAAAGGATAAGTTTTATCAGGCATTGAAAGGCTTGTCCGACCCGGAAGCAAAACGCAAAGCAATCGGTAAAACATTTATCGATGTGTTTGATGAAGAAGCACACAAGATTTCTGCAGTGAAGTGGCTTGGTCAGGGAACGATTTATCCCGACATCATCGAATCAGTTTCAGTGAACGGACCTTCAGTTACAATTAAGTCGCATCACAATGTCGGAGGGCTACCGGCAAAGATGAATCTGAAAGTCGTTGAACCACTGAGCACGTTGTTTAAAGATGAAGTTCGTGTGGTTGGAAAGACGTTAGGCATCGATCCGAAGATATTGGGTCGCCATCCATTCCCAGGTCCAGGTCTGGGCATTCGCATCCTGGGTGATATCACACCGGAGAAAGTAAGAATCCTCCAGGAGGTTGATCACATTTTTATAGACGGATTAAGAACTCACGGTTTGTATGAGAAGGTCTGGCAAGCGGGCGCAATTCTTACGCCGCTGCAATCTGTGGGTGTCATGGGCGACGAGAGAACTTACGAGCGTGTTGTGAGCTTGCGTGCTGTGACGAGCACCGACGGGATGACTGCCGACTGGGCGCATCTCCCCTATGAGTTTCTTGCCGAGGTTTCCAGCGATATCATCAATAAAGTGAAGGGCGTTAACAGAGTTGTGTACGATATCAGCTCGAAGCCGCCTGCAACCATTGAATGGGAATAATATTTGTTTGATCCAGTCGACTTCACCGAAAACCAAATGCGTATGATTCGTTCGGTCTTGCTACTCATGATTTGTTGTTTTGTATTTTCAGTGCAAGCGCAGGTCGACTATGCAAAACAATATAAGAATGGGAAGGACTTGTTTCTGCAAGGCAAGTATAATCTTGCGATGGAAACATTTAAACCCTTGACTGTCTACGATCAGAATAATCATTACGAACAATACGCCAGTTTTTATTACGCACTCGCTGCATACAAGCAGGGTTATCGTGCTGTCGCAAAGGACATGTTTAACCAGATCCGTTCACGATATGCAAAGTGGGATCAGATAAACGAGGTGAACTTCTGGCTTGGCAAAGTTCATTTGGATAATAAAGACTATTTCCAGGCACTGAAAATTTTTAGTCAGATCAGTGGCAAAGGTTTTCAGAAGAACATTGACGCTGCGAAGAAAACAGCGCTTGCCGCTGTGTCGGATGTGGAGACATTGCGTATGATGCACGAAGAGTATCCGAAAGATGAGGTCATCGCTAAGGTCCTTGCGCGCGAACTATCAAAAAACATTAGCGACGATGCGGAAAGAGTGCAACTCGAAGATTTGATTGCAAAATTTCAACTCAACCGAAGCGAATACTTTGCTGTAGCGCCGAAAACATTTCACAAGGATAAATACAGCGTGTCCGTGCTGATGCCTTTTATGATGAGTACACTTGATCCGAGCCCGGGCAGAAAGCGCAATCAGATCATTCTTGATTTTTACGAAGGTATGAAGCTGGCCGTTGATACCCTTAATGGAATGGGAATAGATCTCAGCCTGCGCGCCTATGATACCGAAAGAAACCCTGAGAAACTAAAGATGATCCTCGGTACGGAAGAACTCCGGAACACCGACCTCATTGTTGGCCCGTTCTTCCAGGAGGAAATAACAGTTGTTCAGGACTTTTCCCTGAACGAAAAAGTAAATATGGTACATCCGTTTACGAACAATTCAGATGTACTTGGTAACAATCCGCACGCGTTTCTCTTCCAGCCTGCAGCTGAAACGTTGGGAAAGGAGTCGGCTGCATATCTCGATTCAAAAATCCTCAGAAAGAACAGTATGGTCTTTTACGGCACAGGCAAAAAGGACTCTGCCATGGCAGCAAGTTTTATCATGGAAGCCGACACGAACGGTTTGAATGTTGTGCACGCGCAGGAGACTGCGCTTAAAGACCTCCCTAAGATTCTTGAGATCCTGGCAACGCCAACAGAATTCGATGAATTCGATTATCCATCAGAGTTTACTTTAAAGAAAGACAGCCTTGGGTCAATTTATGTCGCAGCCGATGATGCGCTGATCTATGCGAAGGTGATAAGCGCTGTCGAAAGCCGCGCTGACTCTATTTTGGTTATCGGTTCTGAAAGTTGGCTTGACGACCCGGCATTGGATCCAGAGAAGTACCAGAATCTTGGCGTTGTGCTGACTGCTCCAAATTTCACCGGGCTGGACAACCCTGCATACCGCGACTTCTTTCATAAGTTCATCAGGCGCTATGGCAGAACGCCAAACACGTTTGCTAAAATTGGTTTCGAGCTTATGATGTTCTTTGGACAACAACTCGAGAAGCACGGCGTGTTTTTCCAGGAAGGTCTTACAACGTCTGGTATTCAACCAGGCTATCTATATCAGGGATTCGACTACCGGTTCGGACGAGACAACCAATTAATTCCCTTCGTTACATTTAAGAATGGTCAGCTGATTCTGCTGGAAAAGAGATAACAATGCGAAATACTTCGAAGAGTTTAGCCCTTTTTGATAAAGCGAAACAATTTATTCCTGGAGGTGTAAACTCACCGGTGCGTGCCTTTCGTGCGGTGGGCGGAAATCCGTTATTTATCAATCGCGCATCTGGAGCATTCCTCTATGATGAAGATGGTAATGAATACGTTGATCTCATCAACTCGTGGGGGCCAATGGTTCTCGGCCATGCACACCCGGTCGTGGAGGAGGCGGTGAAGTTGGCGCTTAAGAATTCTCCGTCATTTGGCGCACCTACTGCGCGCGAAGTGGAGATGGCTGAGCTGATTTGTTCAATGGTGCCTTCGGTTGAAAAAGTAAGAATGGTTAACTCGGGAACCGAGGCGACTATGTCGGCGATCCGTGTGGCGCGTGGCTTTACAGGTCGCGACAAGATCATCAAGATGGAGGGATGCTATCACGGCCATGGCGATTCGTTCCTGATCTCAGCCGGAAGCGGTGCGCTTACATTCGGTTTTCCGGATAGCCCGGGCGTTACAAAAGGCACTGCTGCAGACACGCTCACTGCACCTTTTAATGATCTTAAGGCCGTAGAACTGCTCATCGAAAATAATCCGGGTGCAATTGCCGCGATCATCCTTGAACCTGTCGTAGGGAATATGGGCTGTGTTCCGCCACTACCGGGATATCTCCAGGGGTTGAGGACACTGTGTACTAAACACGGGATCATTCTGATATTCGATGAAGTGATGACGGGATTCCGCCTCGCGAGGGGGGGAGCACAGGAGTTGTTTGGCGTTCAACCCGACATGACAACGCTCGGAAAAATTATTGGCGGAGGTTTACCCGTCGGCGCATACGGTGGAAGGCGCGATATCATGGATACGGTTTCCCCGGCGGGACCTGTATATCAGGCTGGAACACTTTCGGGTAATCCGATGGCGATGGCTGCGGGTCTGGCTATGTTGCGTTATCTTGACACACATGCAAACACGTACGATTATCTGAATGAGATTTCCTCCTACATCGTAAACGGTTTGAGGGAACAGTTGAAGCAAAAGGGACTTCACTATACGATCAACCAGGTTGGATCAATGTTTACCCTCTTTTTTACTGCCGACAAGGTTGTAGATTTCACCACTGCAAAAACTTCCGATACTGTTCTGTTTGGAAAATATTTTCAGGCGATGTTGCAACGGGGCATCTACATGGCACCATCGCAGTATGAGGCTTTGTTTATTTCGACGGCTATTACAGATAACATTGCTGATCGCATTCTGCAGGCAAGCGACGAAGCATTCAGAAGTATCTAAAACAATAAAGGCTCCGTTGGAGCCTTTATTTGTTTCTTTCAAATCACATCTTATTTACCCTTCTGTTGCTGGGCACCCTGCTTCAGGATTTTCATGAATTCCTGGGCTGTTGGGTGTGAAGGATCAAGCTGAAGGATCTTATCATAATATGTTTTTGCTTGCATTACATTGTCCTTGATGTTCAAAGTGTAACGGCCGAGATAATCATAAGCATCGATCAGCTCGCGCTTATTTTTCTCCGGGCTTTTCTCCGCGATTTCGATAAACTTCTCATACATCGGAATCGCGATGCCCTGCGAGCCGGTAGAGTCTACCTGTGCACGGGATTTGGCAGCCCATAAAAACCCGTGGATAACGGTTGGCTGCCTTTCTGCAAGCTGGGTGAACGCCGTATCAGCTTCCATGAACTGCTCGTTGTAATAATAAGCACGCCCGATAGACCAGAGATCCTGCGAAAGCGGTTGGCTCCTGATCGCAATCAATCGCTTGTAGGCATCAACTGCTTTGTCAAACTTTCGTGATTTTAAGTACGTATCTCCGAGAATTTGAAGAATGTCTGCTTGTGCGGAATCCAATTCGAGCCCTTGTGAAAAAGCTACAGTTGCGAGCGAATCCTCACCAAGCTTCAAGAGTGTATTTCCATAATAAGCGTAGTCAATAGCTGCCACCTTCTGAGAATCAGCTTTTTCGAAGTACTTATCGAACAGCTCTTTTGTTGCGAGCGCTGATTGTTTTGCGGTGTCATCCTTCGATTGCTCTGCGCTGGCAAGACCAGCATACTTATAGGCAACAGCCGGCGCATTTGGTGAGCTTAATACATCTTTGAAGATCGCATTTGATTTCTCGAACTGTCGTGCAAGGAAATAGTAGAATGCAAGCTGATACTTTGCTTCATCCTTGTTTGTTTCTGTAAGACTTAGGTATTTCTCCTGTGCCTGAACGGCCTGCTCAGATTTTTTGTCCAGGTAGTACGACTGTGCGAGTTCCTGGTATGCAGGTGCAAATTCAGGATTCGCCTTGATCGCTTTATTCAGGTTTTCCATTACCATCTCTTCATTTTTAGAGCGTTGGTAAACTTTCGCCACCTTATAAAAAGCTATTGCAAGTTTTGGGTCGGCAGAAGCTGCACGTTCATAACTGCTAACGGATTCACCGCCATTGTTCTGCATCAGGTAAGCATCGCCCAGCAACAAATGAATCTGTGGATCGGCGCTATTAAGGCTTCTCGCCTTGTTCAATAAATTAATTGCATCGACAACGAACTTCGAATCGGTCATATAACCGCGGGCAACCGCTTTCATGACCTCCGGATTTTTGTTCTTGCTAACCTGCAGGGCGCGATCAAAGTTTACCTTTGCTTCGCTGACATTCTTATCCAGCATTTTTACGTGGCCAATACCAGCGATCGCCAGCCCGTCTTTTTCAGATTCTGCAAAGGCCTTCTGAAACACTTCCAATGCCTTGTCCTTTTTGCCTGTCTTGATATAGCCTAATCCGCGATAGTAGTCCGATTCGCCGAGCTTTTCTAGAACTGCCATACCTTTTGCAGGCTGTTCTGAATTGATCAACCGAAGGGCCTCGCGTATTTCAGGACTTTGTCCGTATGAAAAAAATGATAGGGTTACCAGGAACACTGCACACACAGCCTTTAACGACATTCCTGACAATCTTGAAGAAACCCGTTTTTCAGGGCCAATTGAGTGTTTCATAACTTCTCGTTTGTTTAAAACTGACTAAACCGCAAAAATAACATGCCGGGCGCACAAGTGACCAACAATATGTCTAAAAGGTTACTGTTTTTCGATTTCAAAAGGCTTTGGATTCACCTCAACTAGCCGCAAAGGCATCGTTTTCGGAAGCAATCCTGTTTTGAGAACAATTCTCTGACCCCTTTCACTCGCAAAAAAGGAAGAAAACCCTGTTGCAAGTCCCGTTCTCGGTTCAGCGTTGATCACCGTTACAGTGCGCATCAGCGGATAATGTTTCAGTGCCATGTAAGCTTGGTATGGAAGAAATGGAATGCTGTCGCCCGCTACGCCCACTACATTTATCTGTTCAAGGAAGCGGTTGGATGCCGGATCATCGCTGATCCATTCGACGCCGATCAGGCCAATGGCATTTACATTTTTCGATACATGCTCAACCACATCCTGGTTGGTTTTCACTGCGAAACAGTTGGGTGGCAGCTGTTCTACCTTCGCAATCGAGTCTTTCAGATACCTGATCAATCCCGAATTCGGGTTATCAAAGACAATCTCTATGCCATTCTTTGATTTGCTGCCAATTTGATTCCACGTCGTGATTTTTCCCTTGAGCATATCCTGAAGTTGGGCAATGCTAACGACGGTGTCCGGATTTTCAGGATGAACGATGAGGGCGATGGCGCTAACGGCAACATCAACTTCTTCGGCGCTGATTTGATTTTGCCTGAAGTATGCTTTCTCGTCTGCTGTCAACCGGCGCGTTACCACAGCGAGCCTAACGCTGTCTTTAAATAGGTAATCAAACGCTTCCGATTCCGGAAGATAGATCGCTTTCACATCTGCTTTTGTGTAGATCCCATTGAAGGTCTCTACTTCGGCCTCCACAAGCGGGCGAAGTGATTCATCGGCGACGATTCGGACACTTCCTGTTGTTGGTGTATCAAGAACTTTTCCATCCTTGCCACGCTGGTTGCAGGAATAAATGATTGCTACCAGTAAAAGAAATGTTACTGCTCTATTCATAATTAATAAGAAGTAAGTGATGTTTTCCGGTTATTCCTGATCGACCGGTTTGCCGTAATATTTGCGGTACAATTTGTAAGCCCGGAAAAAGCCGTATAAAATCAGCAGTATTCCGAATATGACTGCATAATGATAGGGAAAGCTACGGAAGTCATGGGCTTTAAAAATAATGGTTGTACCAATCGTCATGTACAGTACAACCATTATTACCCCGAAAACCTTTGCCACAAATTCCGCGGCTGAGAGTTTCCGGTTTTGAGTATCTCTCAAGATATCAGTTCAATTTGAATTTAATCGGAATCACGTAGCGAACAAAAACAGGCTTACCGTTTTGCTTGCCGGGCTTCCAGTTGGGCATCATCTTAACAACACGTTCAGCTTCTCTGTCGCAGTCGGCACTGATCCCTCTGATTGTTTTCACCTCGGTAATGGAACCATCCTTACCAACGACGAACTGCACAAACACGGTACCGTCAACACCCATGCGACGCGCACTTGCCGGATACTTCATATTGCGCTGGATAAACTGATACATCGCATCCAGACCGCCATTGAATTCAGGCTGCTGTTCAACAACTGTAAAGATCTGATTGTCGTCTTCAACAACCTCCTCAACCGGTTCCTCGAACACTACTTCAGTCGGGCCTTCTACTTCGACGGCCGCAACTTCGTTTTGCTTGATCTCCTCGATTGTGGGCACTTCCTCGACAACTTCTTCCTTAACAACTTTCGGTGGAACAAACTTGATCACCTTTTGCAGCTTCGGAAGCTGTATCTGTGGTGGAGGGGGTTTGGGTTTATCAATTGGTGGTGGTGCCGAAAGTTCTGTGTAAACAAGCTTGCGTGGAGGTGCTTTCTCAACCACTTCCTCGCCCTTAAACATTGCGATAAGGCCCGGGCCGAATAAAACAGCAGCTATGAACAACAGCGTAATGAGCACTGCTTTCAATACGTTCTTGCTGTAAACCTTCCGGAGCACAAATGCACCGTAATCTTTGTTTCTTCTTTCAAAGACCAGATCTTCCCATGTTGCCGGCACAATTAAATTGCCTGCTGTATCTGTTGTTTTCATGATTACTGTGGTTGGACTACTTCTTCAACATCTAACTGGTTGGCGATAATTTTCTTATCATCCTCGGTAAAATCCACAATGGCAAATCGTTTTGTTGCTGTGATGTCCATTTCATCGAGGATGTCAACCATATTTTCATACTTCGATTCATCCTTCGGTTTAATAAGCACCATCATTTTCGGGTTTGCTTTATTGTGTTCCATGATCACCTTTCTCACGCCGTCTTTCGAATAATTTGTTACTTCCGCAGGAGGCGTTAGGCCAACCCACCAGTAGATCTTATTGTTTTCGGCGAGAACAAGGTTCAGAATGTCATTCTCATTGATCTTCGTTTGTTCGGTTTCATCCTTGACTTTGTCAGGCATGGTAACCTCCATTGTCTTTGGCTTGTTGAAGGTTGTGGTAAGAATGAAGAATGTTAACAGGAGGAACGCGAGGTCCACCATGGGCGTCATGTCGATTTTTGTTGATTGCTTTTTCGACCGGACTTTCCCGCCATCCTTACCGCCGCCACCGCCGCCTTGACTTACTTCTGCCATGTTTTTATAACGTTAAGTGTTACGATTCTTGTTCCAGACCGGTGATGAGATTAAATCTCAATATTTTACGGTCGATTAATGTCTCAACAACCTGCTTTACAATCTTGTAGTCGGAATCACGGTCGCCTTTGATCGCGATACGCAATTTGCTTGGATTCGTCAGACGTGCATTCATCACCCAATCGGCCAGCTCGTTATTTGCTGAGTCGGCGGGTATTCCAGGTTGAATAATGCGTTTACGTTCGTCAGGATCGAGGTCGAGAAACTCAGGTAGATTCTTGACAGGTATTCCAAAGCCCGAGATAACGGCAAAGGCGTTTTTCTGATCCTGTGTGAATTCAACACCGTATCGTTCGCCCATGAACTCCAACATCTTCACGCGGTTGAATTTATTATCCATGTCGAAGAAAACCCTTCCATCCGCCGCAACCGAAATGATCATTCTGTCCTTGTCGGGAAGAATGATTTCAGATTCAGACTTTGGAATATCAACTGCAACAGGTTCTTCCGGTGCGAACGTGGTTGTCAGCATGAAAAACGTTACAAGGAGGAAAGCAAGATCCACCATTGGCGTCATATCCAATGAAGGTGTTGCTCTGTGAACTTTTACTTTACCCATAATTTTATCCTTTAAGGATGTTAAAAATTAGTGAGTGACAGTCTTACCAGGGCCGTATGTGGCTGTGAAATTCTGGATAATGCTGTAACTCGCTTCATCGATGCCGTAAGTAAGGCCATCGATCTTACTAGTAAAGAAGTTGTAGAAAATAATGGCAAGGGCTGATGTTCCGATACCAAGCGCCGTGTTGATAAGGGCTTCAGAGATACCGTTTGATAATGCAACCGCATCAGGAGCACCTGAAGTAGCGATCGCCTGGAACGCTGCAATCATACCCGTTACCGTTCCCAGAAGACCCATCAGGGTAGCTACCGAAGCGATAGTGGCGATGATTGTCATATTTCTTTCCAGCATTGGCATTTCCAACTGAGTTGTTTCTTCGATATCCTTCTGCACCATCATCACCTTCTTTTCAGGGTCCATGTGTGTATCTTTTGCCAGCTCATTGTATTTTACGAGGCCTGCCTTCACAACATTTGCAACTGATCCCCTTTGTCTGTCGCACTCGGCGATAGCTTGGTTGATGTTATTGCTTGCTACCAGTGCTCTTACCTTTGTAACGAACTTCTTTACGCTGCCTCTTCCGCTGGCGCTGCTAATGCTGATGAGACGCTCAATACCCATTGTTAGGGTGATCATCAAAAGGGCGATCAGGATCGCAACAACGATTTTACCTTTGTAGATAACGCCCATCCAGTTGCCAGGCAGTGGGTGATTGTTAGGGTCGCCACCTTCGAAGTTTGCCGGGTTTCCTAATACATATAAGTAAATGATGAAAGCGATGATAATCTCTAAAGGAATAACAATTGCTGCAAAACTTGACTTAAGACTATCCCCCAATGAGCTAGAATTTTTTGCCATGATTAATTAGAATTTAGGTTTATAGTTATGTTTATTTTTTCTTGGTAATGAGAAAACGAGCGGAAAAATCCTGTTTTTATGCAAAAGCGCCAAATTAATATTTAAAATTTTTGCGTTTTAAACACGATTATTTGTGCCTTGAGGTTCCTGACTTACTCTTTTGCCAACAGTTTTCTGTTCTTGAGATAGGTGATTATCACAGGTATGGCAGAGATCAGCACCATGCCGATCACTATTATTTCCAGGTAAGAGGTGATGCCAGGAAATATTCTGCCTAAAAAATGGCCAGCCAGAACCATTGTCACGATCCAGATGGTGGCACCAAGAAAGTTGAAAATCACAAACTTTGTCATGTCAATTCTTACCATCCCAGCCAGAATCGTTACAAATGTTCTGACCACGGGTAAAAATCGCCCTATGATAAACGCCATCATTCCATGTTTCAGATAGAATGCTTCTGTTATATCCAGGTATTTCTTTTTAAAGAACAGTCCGTCTTTTTTATTCGCCAGATAGCCTCCGGCCCACCTTCCTGTGAGATATCCCACCGTAGAACCGGAAACCGCCGCGATTATCAAAAGAAAAATCAGGAACGTTACATTAATATCAAGGTACTCCGTTTCGCTCAGTAATCCCGCTACAAACAGCAATGAGTCACCTGGCAAAAAGAATCCGAAAAAGACGCCCGTTTCTGCAAAAATTATCGCCAGCAGTAATCCCAACCCTCCATATTGAATTATGTTCTCAGGATTGATGGTATCCAGCAACGAAACAATTGTCGCAAAATGAGCCTCAACAAGCAACGCCTTAATCATAGATCACAAAACAGTTAACACAAAATCACGTGCTGTCGTATCTTCCGGTTTATGACCTTTGCCTGTAAGATGCCGATACACGAGATATTCCATAAAGAATTTAAAAATATTTTTTTACCGGCCGTTCCGGAAGTAAAAAGTCGGCAAGGTAACCGAAATTAAGATACGGAAAGCGGCCGCTTGAAATTTAACCTCCACCGCTGGGAAGGATTCAGCTTTCAACGAAGACGAATTTCAAACATGTTAACATCTAAAAACTTTATTCCCGCTTGCTCAAGGTATTTGTGTTAAAAGCATTTCAATCTTACATTTTGGCAACTTCTGTAAACCAATGATTAATTTAGGAGATCCAAAATCAATAATAACCGCCAGATTTGCGATTTGAACTCCAGATTGTAAGAAATGGTGTAAAGAGGCATCAAAAGAGATTAACCCCACATGAGATTCAAAAAGACATTTCGTTCAATGGCGATTTTTATCGGGATCAGTGTTGTCTCGTGTGTTATCGTGACGTACGCATTTCTCATTACCCACCGCCATTATGAAAAAAATATACCCCTTGTTGGGATAATCGAGGATGCAGGCCAGCGATTCGACAATCAACATGCAATCGTTTCAGTAGCAAACGACAGCGATGCACTGGAAAAAGTTTTGACTGGCATTGTCTCTTCGCGCGCCGAAATCCAATCTCTATACGACGAAACGACTGACGAAGACACCCGCATTCTGTTGAAAGAAATCCTTGTCAGATATGAAAACTTCGAGCTTTTAACCCGTACGCGGATCGAAGCGGCAGCTACCGGCATGAATGCTGGCGACGACGATGGAGAATTAACAGCCGCCGGACAGCAAATGCAGACATCCCTGCAACTGCTGACAGATCATTACAAACAATTTACAAAGTCACAGTCGGAGGTGGTTTTCGATTGGACGATTGCAGCGTTTGTAGCTGTAGCCTTATCTTTTACTGTATTTTGTGTTCTCATCTTCAGATTACGGAAGACCGCTCAGGAAGAAAGAGAGCGAAACACAAAAAGATTGGAAGAGGAAACGAAGCGCGTTGAGACTCTTACCACGTTCATCCAGGCTGTATCAGCGGGAAATTACGATCTGGAACTGACTTCATCAGGCGATGATAACCTTACGGGGACGCTTGTGACAATGCGCGACAAGCTTCGGCAGAATGCTGACGAAGACCGCAAGCGAAACTGGTCTACCCAGGGACTTGCTCAAATAGGTGAGATACTCCGTTCAACAACGTCAAACTCGACGGAGCTTTACGACAACATCATCAAGTTTGTTGTGAAATATACCCGCAGCACGCAGGGCGGATTGTTCGCTCTTAACGACGACTCAAGCGATGATCAATATCTCGAGCTCGGCGCATGCTACGCTTTCGAACGCAAAAAGTACCTGCAAAGGCGTGTTGAAATTGGTGATGGATTGGTTGGTCAATGTTTCGTTGAAGCTGAACGCGTTTATCTTGTTCAGGTTCCCGATGAATATGTCAATATTACCTCAGGCCTCGGTGGAACGACGCCACGATCAGTGCTGCTCGTTCCTATGAAGGTGAATGACAAGGTATACGGTGTTATCGAGCTGGCGTCTTTTCAGCCGTTTGAAGAATACGAAATTCAACTGGTGGAAAAACTCGCGGAGACAATCGCTTCCACGATCTCCACTGTTAAGGTAAATGAAACAACACGCATGCTGCTTGAAAAAACGCAACAGCAAACGGAGGAGATGAAATCGCAGGAAGAGGAGATTCGTCAGAACATGGAAGAGTTGGAGGCGACACAGGAAGAGATGCGAAGAAAACAATCGCTGCTCGAACAGGAGCTCGCGCATGCACAGGAGCAGGCAACCGAGTTGCATCGCAAGGAAAGAACGTTATTCGAATCGCAGCAAACGCTGCAGGCAATCATTGACAATATTCCGCGGGCAATTTTCTGGAAAGACAAAGATTTGAAGTTTGTTGGTTGTAATAAGATTTTCGCGCGGATAGCTGGTGTAGATTCACCCGCCGATCTACTGGGAAAAACGGACTTCGATATGGCATGGCGGGATCAGGCCGAAGCCTACAGAAAAGACGATTTTGAAGTAATGCGAAGCCGTGAGGGCAAACTCGACATTGAGGAGTTAAACACGAACGCTGAAGGAGAGGAATCGTGGGTTCGCACAAGCAAAGTGCCTATCATTACGGACGATGGAAATGTCGTTGCCATTCTTGGCATGTTCGAAGATATCACAGCTGCGAAGAACCGGGACGCCAGGATTGCACAACAGTTAGAAGAGCGTGATAACGCAGTAAAAGAGCTTGAGGCGCTGCGCCAGTTAATGGCTGTCAAAAAATGAGAATGTAACGACGATCTTGCATTGGTCGGTTGTTGGGCCTAAATCATTGGCCGCATTCGGGTTATTTTTGCTATTTTTACGAATTACTGCTACCACACTGGTTATGAAACAGATTTTTTTACTGGTGATAGCTGCGTTGATGACGGGTTCCGTATCACTTTTCGCGCAGGATCGTAAGGACAAAGCACCGGTCACGTACGAGGAATTGTACGATGAGCCATATTCGATCAACAAACTTTTTGTAGCCTTCCAGCCGATGTATGGCGAGTTGTTTGTAACGAATATCAATGCCGGCTTCGGGGTAGAAGCGATTTACTTTCACAAAGACAAGCTCGATTTCAGAGCACATTTCCGGAAAACGTACACGCAGGAATTTTACGATTTCGCACGCGATCTTGCTTCCAAAAACAGCGATGTCGACAACCGCGCTGAAGTGTTTAATTACTTCGAGTTGGGTGGCACATACCATATCAAGGACTTCGAAGAAAGCTCGAAGACGAAAATGTTCCTGTACAAGAACAGTTACAAAGGAAATCGTTGGGCCTCACGTGTTCCACTGAGTGCCGATATTCCGTGTAAGGTTCGCAAGATCTACGGCGCTCGTGTCGGTGGTATCATCTGGGACAGCTCGACTGATTTAGGACGCGCCCTCGAAGATCAGGGATTAACAAACGCGGATTTGAAAAGTGGCGACGTTGCCTTGCCAACTGAACACCCGAATCCCGATAATAACAATCAGCCAGAGCCACTCGATGTCTTCACGAATGTTTCAAGCAAAGGCTTTTATGTTGGCGGGTCGATGTCGTGGATCCGGAATGTAGCCGTGAGCTTCGATAAATTCGAAGAAGGTGTTGATGATCTTATTTTAACAACCTATCTGGATATTCTGTTTTCACCGACTATTGGTATCGATGATATTGTTTACACGGATGAAACTAACGTGACGCGAACTTATTCTGTAGCTCCTGTCAAGACAAAAACCTTTGGTTTTCGTGCGGGTATCGACGGACGTTTTAACCGCACACTGAGCTGGGCCTACGGTGCTGAAGTTGGCTACAGGCCGAGCATTGATGGTAGCGGCTTCTTTGCAATGCTGAAGATCAGCTTTCCGATCTATGGCACCAACCTCGATTACAAAGTTGAAGCTTTCGGAAAATAGCCAACCGTGCGCTGCGATCTCCTGATTGTTAATATCAAGGGCCTCGTTCAGGTCAGAGATAAAAGTGTGACTCGCGTAGCTGGAGACGCTATGGCGGAACTTCCTGTACTCGAAAATGCCTACCTCGCAATCTCAGATGAATTAATTCTTGATTTCGGTTCGATGGACTTGCTGCCGTTATTCACAGCTACACAAACCATCGACGCTAGAGGTCGATTTGTTTTCCCTTCATTTGTGGATTCACATACGCATCTGGTGTTTGCTGCCACTCGCGAGGAAGAATTTGTAATGAAGATCAAAGGAGCAACGTATCAGGAAATTGCGGCTAAAGGCGGAGGAATCCTTAATTCTGCCAAGCGATTACAGCAGACTAGTGAAGACGAACTGCTTGAACGCGCACTCATGAGAGCCTCAGAAGTCATTCGCACCGGAACCGGCGCTATCGAAATAAAGAGCGGATATGGACTAACGGTGAAGGATGAGTTGAAGATGTTGCGTGTAGCCCGGCGCGTTGCAGCCCAAAGTCCGTTAATTGTTCGAAGCACGTTGCTAGGGGCGCACGCGGTGCCAGCCGGCATGAAGAAAGAAGATTACATATCGCTCGTACTAAATGAGATGATCCCGGCGGTTGCCGCGGAGAAGCTCGCCGACTACATCGACGTGTTTTGCGAAACCGGATTTTTTACGCAGGACGAGACCGAAATGATTGCCGAGGAAGGAAAACGGTTCGGATTAAAACCGAGGATCCACGCAAATCAACTTAACCGGTCGGGCGGCGTTCAGGCCGGTGTTAAGACCGGCGCCCTAAGTGTCGATCACCTGGAAAATATTGGTGATGAAGAAATTCGGTTGTTGTCGGGAAGCAATACGATGCCGACGGTATTGCCCTTCGCTGCATTCTTTTTGAACCTATCATTTCCACCAGCGCGCGAGATGTTGAACGCAGGTCTTCCGCTTGCGATTGCATCTGATTATAACCCGGGAAGTTCACCCAGTGGAAACATGCTGATGATGATTTCGCTGGCGTGTATCAAAATGAAGATGACGCCGGAGGAAGCGATCAATGCGTGTACGATCAACACAGCATCGGCGCTTGAACTTTCAGACAAGGTTGGGTCGATCACGAAAGGAAAAGTTGCCAACGTCTTCATTACGAAACAGATTCCCTCGATCGCGTTTATTCCCTACGCGATGGGAAGCAACGTGATAGAAACCACCATTCTTCGGGGAAACGTGGTTCAAGACAGTTAAAACAGTTCCAGATTTTATCGGAAGCCAGCCTGTAACATTCACCAGGTTTTTTGTTTCTTGAGATATGGATAACCAATCAGAGATCCCGTTGTTTCCATTGACGCTGCTTCCGCTTCCGGGCGAATTGGTTCCGCTTCATATTTTCGAGCCACGGTATCGCCAGCTTGTCGACGACATGGAACGACTCGATATCAGTTTTGGAATCTACTGTAATCATGAGATCAATGAAGCTCGGCTGGGGTCAATAATGAAGCTGGAAAGTGTTATCAAGAAATATCCGACAGGCGAAAGTGATATTGTTGTTCGGTGTCTCGATATTTTTTCACTCGATAAGATGCTCCGCACGTACAATGACAAAATGTACCCAGGTGGTAATGTTCGGACGTGGAGCGTCGACATCCGAATACCCGCAGATCACAGCGTTTATGACTTATTCCTGAATCTTCGCGAGAAGCGTAACATGACCCGGCACATCGATATATACTCTTTGTTTCATATTGCAGGCGAACTAAATCTCGATGTGTTTGACAGGTACAAGTTTCTCACATTTCCTCCAGAGAAGGCTTCTGTTTTTATTTTGAACCAGTTAAAATTTCAGCTACATCTTTTTGACCAGGAGGATAAGTCGCGTGACATGTATCATTTGAATTAAATACAATCGTTTTCTACGTGCAGCCAATCCGTTATTGCAATCGTTGCCGGTTTAATCTTTCGTACAGGAATCGTTTTCTTTCACGAAAATCAGATGGTAATGGCTTAGCTTGTATGTTAAAGTTCCGCAATCGATTTTTTCAAGAGAAAATTCTCATTCATTACAATCACTAACCATCTGTAACGCGGGGTCGTACATTTGAGCAATAAAATGTAAAGCACAAGAATGAAAACGAAATCTCTTATTCTCGCAGCAATTGTACTATTATCGTCAGCCTCAATACACGCGGGTGATGGCGGGCCTCTAAACACAGGGTTTGTGGTGGTTCCTGTTCAAAACAATCAGGTATTCAAAGTAATTTACAAAGGTGAAAGTGTTGGCCGGGTAA
>DASPJN010000196.1:0-11370 GCA_035628595.1 Chryseosolibacter sp. | reverse complement strand
AGCATTTGCACTTGTACCGGCAAAGGAATTCGAAGAATTGATGTCTGTGCGTGACAAAGACAAGGATATGAAGTTTTATATCAAGGAAAACGCCGGAAAGATTTCTGAGCTTGTCATGATCATGGGCGGACTCGAAGATTTTATGGTAATGAGTCTCTTTGGTGAAATAGATCTCAAGCAGGTATCCAGAATAGGGAAGAAGATGAACGTGCATGGGCTTGAGAATCTGAAGAATCTTGATGATCAGAAGCCGAAAGAATAATACATTATCGTAAAGGAGGCTCAGCCTTCTTTACTTTTTAATGACATGTCAGTTATGAAAAAGATCATTGCAGTAATCATTCTTCTTACGATCGTGCTACAGGCAAAAGCGCAAAGTGATAGCTACAGTACCATCAAAGCGAAATTCAAAGGAGAAGAAGATGTTGTGTCGTTTGGAGCGTCAGGATTGCTCGCTCGCACAGTGTTGTGGATCGCAGGTGAACATGACTTTAAGGATGCCATTCAGGACGTTCGCGGTTTCAAGTTCATCACCATTCCTAAAAAAGCATTTGCCAATGAGAAAGTATCGGTGAATGGAATGCGTAAGCTTATTGCTGATGATAACTTTGAAGAACTGACACGCGTAAAAGATCACGGTGATGATGTTAGTGTTTATTTGCAAAAAGACAGAAAAAAGAATAGCCGATATCTTGTTGTCATCGAAGAAAATACGGAAGTCGTTGTGCTTGAAATTGTCGGCAACATCGATTTACATAAACTAAAGGCTGCATCGCATACAGCTTATAACAAATAATATATGAAAAACATGTTTGCAGTCCTGGCCCTTGTCTTATTTGTAACCAGCGCAAAGGCTCAGAGTGAGACCACAGAAGCTCTCCAGAAAAAGTACGATGCCCAAGCCTTTTTTTTCTACAATAACACGCTGCGGATGTTAAATCAAGCTAACGATTCTTCATTCGACGAGCTTATCAAAGATGTTGAAAAGATGAAGTTTCTCATGATCAAAAAAGGAGCGGGCTCTATAGACTACAAGCGCGTTGTCGGTGATTATAAAAACGAATCATTTGAAGAAATGATGAGCAGCAGGCATAAGGGAAAGAACTTCGACATATTCGTCAAGGAAAAAAATAACAAAACAACTGGTATGCTCGTGCTCATCAATGACGATGCAAATCTGCTTGTTATGGACATCGTTGGAAGCATTGCCCTGAACAAGGTTACGAAGCTTTTCGAAACACTTGATGAAAGCGCCGATTTCGGCAAGAAGATCCGCGAATTTACCGGTGTCGAATAAATATATTTAGTCGTGTAATCTACCTCGATCGTTAGCGACTAATCGTCCAATAACTCACCAGGCTTTGGAAACAGTACTCTCAATTAAAGATCTATCGAAACAGTTCGGCAGGATCAAGGCAGTTAACACTTTGAACCTCGAAGTGAAAGCCGGGCAGGTATTCGGAATGTTAGGCCCGAACGGAAGTGGAAAAACCACCACCCTCGGGATGTTAATGAGCGTCGTGAACCCCACTGCTGGAAACTTCCAGTGGTTTGGTGAAGCTCCATCGAATAACACCCGAAAACGAATTGGTGCCGTCCTCGAGCATCCGATCTTTTACCCCTATCTCACCGGGCAAAAAAACCTGGAGTTGAATGCAATGATCAAGCAGTGTCCGGTGGACAATATTCCCCGTGTGCTTGAACTTGTTGAGCTAACGGAGCGTAAGAATGACAAATACAAAACATACTCGCTTGGAATGAAGCAGCGCCTGGCAATAGCCTCTGCGTTGCTAAACGAACCAACGGTACTTATCCTGGACGAGCCTACAAATGGATTAGACCCCATGGGTATTGCCGAGATCCGCGATCTTATTTTGAAAATTGCAGCTGACGGAAAAACCATCATCCTCGCTAGCCACTTACTCGACGAGGTTCAAAAGGTGTGTACCCATTTTGCGGTGCTAAAGCGAGGCAACCTTGTCTATACCGGTCCGGTCGACGATGTTGGAAGCGGCACGGAAACCGTTGAAGTCATGGCCGATGTTCCTGGTCTTAATGAAGTGTTATTGGCTTTTGCCGGTACTAGTTCAATCAACAGGGAGAATGGAAGTTTTCACGTGACATTACGCGAGGGATTTAGAAGTAAAGATCTGAATCATTTTCTTTTCGAGAAGGGAGTTGTCGCATCGCACCTCGCAACCAAAAAGAAGAGCCTCGAAAAACAATTTCTTGAAATTCTTGCGGGATCATAAACAGCGTAGCAATCATGTTGCATTTATTAAAAATTGATCTGAAGAAGCTTACGAGCTACAGAACTTTCTGGGTCGTTTGTGGAGTGTACTTTGTTATGCTTGCGTTTACAACCGCCAGTGGAATGGAGTTTTTGAAATGGCTTGCGCGGACGTTCGCCGATTTTGGTCAGAAGTTGAATATCGACCGTATACCACTCTATCATTTCCCGGATGTGTGGTTGAATCTGATTTGGTTCAGCGGACTATTCAAAATCGTCTTGTCGATCATGGTGGTGATCTCAGTCACAAATGAATTTACTTACAGAACGATCAGGCAAAATATCATTGATGGTTTAAGCCGTTGGGAATTCCTGTTATCAAAAATTCTCACAAACGTATTGCTGAGTCTGATGAGTGTCGGCATGATCTTCGTGATCGGCCTGGTAACAGGTTTGATTTACAGCCCGTCCATCGAATTATCCAAACTGGTTACCGACCTCGAATTTTTCTTTGCGTATTTTCTTGAGATATTTTTCTTCCTCTCGTATGCATTGATGATCAGCATGCTGATTCAGCGCTCTGGACTAACCATTATTCTGCTTTTGTTTTCACAGTTGCTGGAGTTTATCATCACCAATAATCTGTACGATCATGTTCCGGCAATCATTCCCTTCTTTCCGATGAAGTCAGTTTGGAATTTGATTGAGTGGCCGTACCCGCGTTATGCCTTCCAGGAGATTAAAGATTACCTGGACGTTCAGACTGTCGCCATCGTGTTAGCATGGACAGTCATCTTTAATTATCTCACTTACGTGAAACTTAAACGGTCCGACATCTAAGAACAATTTTCTGCAAACGGTGTAGATGGTCTTCTCGATTGTTTCCTTACATGACGACAATTAAAGTATGATCAAAACGTATCTTTGATTGTCAAAATTCGTTCGAGAAAGTATGGATCCCATTCAACTGCTCGGTCTTGCCGCTGGGTCTCTCACGACAGCAGCTTTTTTCCCACAAGTATTAAAAACGTGGAAAAGCCGTTCGGCAAAAGATCTTTCCCTGGGAATGTTCTCACTCTTTAGCGTGGGGGTTTTGCTTTGGCTTATTTACGGATTTGTTGTTAAAGATATTCCTGTGATTGCCGCTAATTCCATCACACTGATGCTTGCGTCAACGTTGCTGTTTTTCAAGCTTCGTTTTAAAGACTAATCATTTTTTTCAAACTGTTCGTTCGAAGCGGTAGTTCTATAACTGTCGGATGGTATAGTTTTTTGAAAACTACATCATGTAGATGTTGCCCTGGTCAAGCATACAGCATTGTAAGACACATATTGAATGTTAAACTGGCAGCATTTTACTTTTAGGTTCGTCAAAATGACTTTGAGATTATGCCGTTATGGCGTCTTGCAATTTGTGGTATATGTCTTGAAGCAGTAAACGCGGAAGGAGACGTAAAATGAAAAGGAATAGTAATAAGAATTATCTTGACCTGATAACCTCTATAGACGTATTGAATACAGTGAACGGTGGCGTGAGTGAACCGCAGATGAACCTGAATCACTATCAGGAGTATCGCGAGATCCGGATTAAGGTTCCGGGTATCAAGCAGGAGGAAGTTCACGTCGAAGTTCACAACAACAACCTGTCGATATATTATTATATCAATATGGTTTCAGGTGACAAGCTCATCCAACTGCCGCGATTCGTGTATAACAGAAACGTACCGTATTTTATTGATATCAATAAAATTAATGCGCGGATGGAAAATGATGAACTTGTAGTGCATCTACCATTCAACAGGCTCGCGAATGGTTATCATAAAGAGATAAAAATAAATCAGCGTTAAGCTGGATATAAAAAAAAGCGAACGTGACTGTTCGCTTTTTTTGTGCTTCCACGCGCTATCGTACGGCGCTTGCTCGACTACACTTCAACATGCGACCAGTTTTCGCCGGTCTTGATCCGATGGATCTGCATGTCGGAAACCTTAAACTGTTTTGCGAGTGACTTGAGCGTTGGTGTGTTTTTCGCTTTTAGTGCGCGTTTAATTTGTTTAACCTTTGCTGCATTGAGCTTCGGCCCTTCAGCCGGATTTTGACGCTCAACAACATTCGGGTCGTTTAGCGCGTGGTCGATCTGCGCCTCGTGCGTAACCCACTTTAGGTTGTCAGAGCTGTTGTTCTCTTTAACATGATCCAGGTGAATGACAAAGGCATGCTTTGGACTTGTCCTCTTGTTGAAATATTCTGCAACAAGTCGGTGTAAATAATAATTCTGCCTGTTCGCTTCTCGTCCGATTGTCACGCTCGGGTAACCTTGCGTGAGGCGCGGCCTGAGCAAATAGCCTTCTTCAATTTTTGTTTTGAAGCTCACAATCCGGCCACGGTTTGAAACGGCGTAACGTTTGGTTGTTACACCTTTTTTCAGCTCCAGCTCCTTCCAGCGTTCGCCGGCCAGAAGTTTGATGGTTTTCTTTTTTATTATAGCCATAGTTAAAAGGGTAAGGGTTCTGCGAAATGTGGTATCAGTGTATGAAAATGGTCAGCTATCCGGTTCATGAGTTTTGAACCAGTCCGATTAACAATCTTTCTTCCGTCAACTTCTGTAACAGGCGTAAGTTCGCCCATCGTTCCACACGCGAACATTTCATCAGCGTTGTAAACTTCCGTTAACGATAAATTAGTTTCATGACATGCAATATTCAGTTGATGACAAACGTCAATCACAAGCGATCGGGTGATGCCAGGCAAACAAGCATCCGCATGTGGCGTAAAAACTTTTCCGTTCTTCGCAATGAAAATATTCGTGTCATTCAGCTCTGAAGCAAAACCACGATCGTCAAGCATCAACGCCGCATCCACACCGGCAACATTCGCCTGTATTTTCGCGATGATGTTATTCAACAGGTTATTATGGTGAATTTTTGAATCGAGAAATTGCGGGCCATTTCTTCGCTGTGATGAGGTGATAACGCGTATCCCGGCCTCATTGTTGTATACGAGCTTTTTCCACTCGGCAAGCACGATCAGGCAGCACCCTTTTGTATTCAGGCGCGGATCCATACCTGAGGTGACCTTTTCACCCCTTGTCAATGTAAGTCGTATATGGACGTCGTTGCGCATTTGGTTAGCTTTCAACGTATCGAAGATCGCTTTCTTTATGTCGTTCTTGGATGGAATATTGTCGAACGCCAAAGCTCTCGCCGAAGCATGCAGCCTCTCTAAATGGTGTTCAAGACAAAATATACCTTCGTTATAAACCCTTAAACCTTCCCAAACTGCGTCTCCTCCCTGGACAACGCTATCGAAAACCGAAACTTTTGCTTCTTCTCTGTGTATCAACTTTCCTCCGACATGCACCTTAATGTCTGCATTCTTTGGATTGTACTGTTGGAGCATATGTCAAACCGCTGTTACTATAAATGATGGTGGGCGAAACAGGGTATTAGTAAAATAACACTTTATTTCATTATTGGTCAAGCTTTTATTGAAAATGCTACGAGTTTTTCATATAAGATACTGGCCTCATTGCACAAATTCTGCAACCGTTCCGGTACTGGCTGTTTTACCGTCCCGGATGGGCTAAAACCGGTCGATTGGTGCACATTTGCATACCAGTGACGGGCCCAAACTCCATCGTAAGGCTTCGGGCCGGCCTCCCACCGCAACATTTGCTCGTCAAAGTCTATTTCGCATGCTTTACATAAACGGCTTAAGACCCCGCGTGGATCCTTCAGCACCTCCCCTGTGTCAAGCACGATCAGGCGCTCACCGGAGCGTTCGAGCTGGGATAGTAGCTCATATTGGTACGCAAGTCCTATATCGCGCATCGTGGGTGACTCGATGACCTTCGAATAGCTTGTAATGATGAACACGGGATCCCTAATCAAAAAAACATTTGTTGCCCCATCGATCCATGGATCCTCCAAAACTTCGCAATGGTGAGCCATATTCTTGATGAACAGGATCGGCGAATCTTGCCTGGATATTTGTGAACGCACAACCGACTCACTGGCGGACATCGTATTTAAAACATCGTCTTTGCCGGGATGGTCGGCGTCGGTCTTACTTAGGTATACGGCATAGAACGGCTCGTCCATTACGCGACAGTCAGGTCGTTGCGCAAATGAGTACATCATCGCCGTGGAGATATTGCGCGGACCCGAGATAAGGTTAATAATCTTCAATTCGAGGCTTCTGTTTTGATGACCAGAATATAGTCATCTTTTTCGACAGGCAGATAGCCATGATCGTAACAGTAAAAATATCTTTCGCCTTTTCTGTTGGTGTGGATGCTCGTGAAGTATGAAAAGTCAAAGCCTTGCGATGCGAGCAACGCACGTGGAACGCGGGCTTTGCCCGTAGGATTGAACGTTGAAAGAATGCTGCGATTTCGAATCAGCACTTTATTGACATCATCAACGAAATTGTTTTTGTTTTTTCGGTGCCGGTTATGGTAGAGTGCACGGCATTGATCAGAACAATACTTTTTGTCGCGGCGTCCCTTGAATGTTATACCACATTCCGAACACGATTGTGAATGTAGAGAGGTCATAGTTTTTAGTTTTTCCATTATCCGTGTCGATACGGATAAATACGTATAGTTACGAATATAAACGAAATTATACGTTTATCACACGACTGCCCACTTTTTTACACTTCATCTTTGCATTGTTGGTCAACCAAAGACCGCAATTCTAAATCCTAAAATGTAAAAAATTATGAGTATGAAAAGCTTAAGAAACAGTGTTCAGCTTATTGGAAGACTCGGCAAAGATCCGGAAGTAAAAATGTTCACCAAAAGTAAAAAGGCAGCCTTTACACTGGCGACAACAGATTCTTACAAGAATCAAAAAGGAGAAAAGATTGAGGATACCCAGTGGCACAACGTTGTCATCTGGGGCAAACTTGCCGGCATTGCTGAAAAGTATTTGAAGAAAGGTCAGGAAGTCGCGATTGAAGGCAAATTGATTCACCGTGCATACGAGTCGAACGGTGAAAAAAAATACATTACAGAAATCAACGTGAACGACATGGTGATGCTCGGAGGCAAAAATCAATAGTTCCTAACGATCTATAACTAAGACCCGATCATGGGCCGGCCCGGATTTATTCCGGGTTTTTTTTGGCCTTTCGAGATCGTTGGGCGACGTCAATTGCACGAGCTTAATGGTTTAGAGGTAACGCGGTTATACCGGCGGTTCGGTTGTCTGCACTTTTTCGACCATTTTTGAACTGTTAATCGGTTCCTTCAGCATTTCGTGCGTTATTATTAGTTTTGCGCAGATGACGTTTCTTTATCCTTCTTTCTTGTGGGCGCTCGCTGCGCTCGCTATTCCAATACTCATTCACTTATTTAATTTCAGAAGGGTTAAACGTGTCTATTTCTCAAATACAAAGTTTCTTCAACGTGTAAAGGAAGTCACAACCGCAAAGCGAAGAATTAAACATTTACTGATACTCGCAGCACGACTTCTGTTCCTGTTCTTCCTCGTTATTGCTTTCACCCAGCCTCTTATCCCAGCGCGTGAGCAGCTCGCTGCTGAACGTTCTGTCGTTCTATACATAGACAACTCACAAAGCATGTCGGCACAGATGGCGGACAAAAGCAGAGGACTGGAGGCAGCGCTCCGTTTTGCGCAGAACATTGTTGCGACGTTTCCAACAGATACACGTTACAAGGTTATTACAAATGATTTCGCGCCATTTTCAAATACATTTAAAACGAAACCTGAAGCTGCAGATTTGTTAGCTGAAATCCGACTCTCACCTCTCAGTAGAGCCATGGATGAAATCCGCAATAAGATCAACCAGGACGTTACGCGCGATAAGGATATCTTTTGGATTTCGGATTTCCAGAAATCAACATTAGGTTCCGTTCCGGATAAGTGGGACAGCGCCGAAAGACTTCACCTGGTTCCGATCAAGTTTCAAACGCTGCCGAATGTTTTTGTCGACACAGCTTCTCTAGAAAACCCTTTCGCGGCCAGCGGCGAAAAAAATGTCCTGTCCGTCAGGTTGCGTAATGATGGCGCGGCTTCAGCGGATGATCTGAATATTAAACTTACAATCAATGATGTTCAATCAGGAACGGCGCAGGTATCGGTACCGGCGAAAGGATCGTCAGTTGCGAGCTTCGACCTCGCCTCCGGGCTACGTGGAAGAAATAAAGCCATGATTTCATTCACGGATTTTCCGGTCAGCTTTGACAACGAGTTTTACCTCGCGCTTAATTTTACCGACAAGATCAATATCATCGAAATTAAAGATCAAAAAACGAAGACATCCGTAGAAACGGTGTACGGAAATCAACAGGTATTTAACTTCAAAAGCTTTCACGTTGGCAACGTAAACTATAATCAGCTTAATGAAGCCGACCTTGTGATTGTAAACGGTTTAAATAAAGTCGAATCATCGCTCACCTTCGCGCTTAGAAACTATTTACAGGAGCGAGCTGGTTCTCTGTTAATCATTCCCGGTTTGAACATCGACTTACAATCCTATCAGCAACTGACGGGCTTGAGTTTAAGCAACACGAATATCAGTGAACAGACCGAGTTGGATAAGCCCGACTTCGCCAATCCGTTTTTCGAAAATATATTCGAAGAAAAGTCAACTTCTATTGCCATGCCGAAGGCTGCCAGCATAGTCACCTGGTCAGACCGATCTGCTATTCTGCGTTTTAAAAATGATCAGCCGTTCCTGTCACGCTTTAAACAGGGGGGTGACTTGTATATACTTTCAGCGCCACTTCAGGAATCCAATACCGATTTTTACAACCACGCGTTATTTGTGCCGGTGTTTTACAGGATCGCAGCAACATCGAGAAAAGAACAACAACGTTTATATTATTCAGTGCAGCAGGATTTTATCAGCCTGCGGGTGGATTCATTAACAAACGAGTCGGTGAAACTGGCCGGTAAGCAGGAGTTCATTCCGTCGCAACGGAAGGTCAATAACCAGTTGCTGATGGATATCCCGAAGTTCTCGATCGAGCCCGGGTTTTATCATGTGGTCGCCGGTGGCGATTCCCTCAGCCTGGTGGCTTTCAACCTCGACAAAAAAGAATCGTTGCTTGATCAGTACAATGGAAATGAAATAAAAAATCAAATGGGAAACGGCAGCAATATTACTATCTTCGAGGCCGAATCCGAAGAGGCTTTGAGCACTGAGATCCGGGAACGGTATCTCGGGAAACCGTTGTGGAAATACGCGGTAATGCTTGCACTGCTTTTCCTGCTTGCTGAAGTACTGTTGATTCGCTTGCTAAAATAAAGATTGATGAAAATTCTTATTCAATCACCCAAGATTGTCGACCCGAATTCGCCATTTCATCTTAAAGAAAAAAATGTTCTGATCAATAACGGTAAGATAACCGAAGTCGGCGACAAAAATTACAGCGCCGACAAGGTTATCAAAGCCGAAGGAATGATCCTTTCACCGGGCTGGTTTGATCTCGGCACCTTTGTTGGAGACCCCGGCCTCGAACATAAGGAAGACCTCGCTTCGGTTGCTCGCGCCGCGCTTGAAGGTGGGTTTACAGAGATCGCGGTGCTTCCGAACACGGTACCATCTGTACAAACAAAAAATGAGGTCGCCTACATTACACGTGGAAACGAAAACAGACTGGTACAGATTCACGCGCTTGCGTCTGTTACAAAATATAACAAAGGTGAAGAGCTGACCGAGATGATTGATTTGAACGAAGCAGGGGCGGTTGGTTTTACAGACGGACTAAAGACTCTTTGGCATACGGATATTTTCCTGAAGTCGTTGCAATATCTTCAGAAGTTCAATGGAGTTCTCATTGATCACCCGGAAGATCACCATCTCAATTTGTTCGGCCAAATGCACGAAGGCATTCAAAGTACAACGCTTGGGCTGAAGGGAATGCCACGTCTGGCGGAAGAAACGGCGGTGACGAGAAACCTTGAGCTTCTCAATTACGCAGGAGGCAGGTTACACCTGTCACGACTTTCTACAGCTAAGTCGATTGAGATAGTAAAAAACGCAAAAAGAAAACTAAAGCTGACGTGCGACATCGCTTCATACCAGGCACTTCTTGATGATTCGATGCTGGCTACATTCGACACAAACCTGAAAGTAAATCCACCGTTACGCGAGAAGGCTGATAACGAAGCACTGATTCGCGGGATCAAAGATGGAACGATTGACGTAATCAGCTCCGGCCACCTTCCGCATGACGCCGAAAGTAAAGACCTTGAATTTGATCTCGCGGACTTCGGGATGATCAGTTTACAAACAGTAGGCGCGAACCTGGTTAGTTTATCCCGCTTTGTCGGCTGGGAAACACTGATCGAAAGGGTTACGATTGGACCACGACAGGTGCTGCAACTTGAATCCCCATCGATCACGGAAGATAGCCGTGCCAACCTCACGCTCTTTGACCCCAATAGAACATGGCGCTTTGATGAAAAAACGAATGTATCGCGTTCGAAAAATTCACCATGGCTCGGCAAAGAGCTAAAAGGTAAAGCAGTTGCAGTGTTCAACAATAACCGTCAGTGGATTGATCTCTAATCATTTTAATTTCTAGCATGAGACCTTTAGTCAGGGTGCCATTGGTAAATGGGGCAATTGCAGGCGCGTTAGGCGCTGTGCTCACGATCGTACTTTACTACCTGAGTGGTCACCCTTTTCTTATTCCGGTTTATCTCGACTTCCGCATTTTGTTATTCGGATTTTTTATCTTTTTCACACTAAAGGAGTTCCGGGATCTGCACCAGGAAGGAATTCTTTATTTCTGGCAGGGGCTTATCATTTCCTTCATTTTTGTAAACGTATTCGGCGCTGTAGCGGGCGGATTATTGTGGATCTTTGGGTTGATTGTTCCGGCTTTTGTTTCCGATTATATCAGGTTGCAAACTGAAATCCTCAGCGATTTGCCGCACGAGATTATTGACCGGATAGGAAAAGATGTGTATGACCGTAATTTAGAATTGTTACCTGCGACAAATGCTTTCGATCTTGCTTCGCTGTATTTCACGCAGAGCCTGATCATTGGATTTTTTATCAGCATCATATTATCTGTTATTTTAAGAAGACAACCTAAAATCTAACTATATGGAACAAACACAACCCCTTACTGATACACCCGTTACTACCCGGTCAGCTGGCAT
>DASPJN010000195.1:0-46083 GCA_035628595.1 Chryseosolibacter sp. | reverse complement strand
TCTTGCTGTGGCGTTGTCGACACCGGGTGTTTCAAACGTAGTTGAGATTTTTGATTTCATCGATTCAACAGGAACGGTTACAAACTTCCGGACGATAGATTTAGCACAAGCGGATGGACAGGTTTACGGCCTTGAGTTCTCCCCCGGCAGTCGAAAGCTATTCGTTTCAACAAGTGGATCAACAAGTATGCTGCATGAGTTTGCTTACGACTCTGTTGCGGGCACTTACGTTGACACCTTCGCTCCGATCAATCCGGAAGCAGAGATCGGCGCCATCCAGGTTGGCCCGAATGGAACGATCTACGTTGCGACAAACGGATCAGCTTCGTTAAGCTCGATTACACCAAACGAAGATCCTGACGTAGCGTCAACATTTACGCTCAACGACTTTCCGCTGAACGGTGGCACGTCGAGGTTAGGGCTACCTAATTTTATTCAGAACCTGAACAACTTCGTGAATGCACCTGGCATTGTGGTATCGAACAGCTGCGAAGACCAGGAAGTGATCTTTACGGGTAACGGCACTGATCCCATCGATACCGTTACATGGCAGATCCGTGATGCAGCCAATTCGTTACTGCACGCGGAAAGCGGTGTAAATTTGACAGAAATTGCTTTTACGTTCGATGAGCCAGGAGACTATAATATCCGGTTAATCATTTCGAACCGATGTGTCGGATTGATTAATACCATTGACTCGCTGATAACCATCCATCGTGTGCCGACATTACAGGCAGACGATGCTATCTTATGTAACGCCGCAAGCGATACACAGCTTACCGCCGTCGATCCTGCCGACCCGGAGATTGGTGAATTCACCTTTTTATGGATTACAGGGGAAACGACCAATACAATTACACCAACATCAGGCGGAACGTATAGCGTCACCGTTACAACAGCAGATGGTTGCGTTGCCACACGGGACGATTACGTAGTGAACGACAACAGGCCACAGGTAGAACTTGGCCCTGATCAGACCGTTTGTGAGAATACAGGAACAATTATTTTCGACGCAGCAAACCCAGGCTCTACATATGTTTGGACAAATAACGGCACAAACGTTACGCCGGTCACGAACCCGCAACAATACTCCCTTACCTCCGCAGACCCTGGCACCTTCGTTGTCAGAGTACAGGTTACAGATCCGTTCACGACATGTTCCGTTCGTGATTCAGTCATTTTTGTAGTTAATCCCGATGCTACTTTCAATGCAACGGGCTTTGACCCTACTGCATGCGGAAACAGCGATGGACGCATTGAAATTGAAATTACAGCGACTGGAACTTTTTTTTACACGGTGACACGTGATCCGGTTCAAATCACATCCGGGGATGAAACGGGGCCGAGCGGAACGCCAATCAATATTCCAGGACTGGAGGCAGGAGCGTACAATGTAAATGTGACTAATCAGGTTACTGGCTGCTTTGATAGAACCACCATTGGACTTACCGACGCAACCTTTAATGTTGCCATAGATCGCGGACAACAATGTAACGACCCCACGACGAACCGTATGCCGATTGAGGTCACCGTTACGCCATCGCAAACGGATTTTATTTACCGTATTTACGGCGCATCTACAACCACGCAAATTGGCGCCGATCAAACCTTAACAGGTAGTGCAGGAACTTTCGTCACGACCTTGCAGGTAGACAATGGCAATTATCTTGTTGAGGTAGTTAACGATGGTTGTACCGCAGTGTCGCCTGTTGCGCCCATCCGACAGGATCCACAGGTTCCAATTGATGAAATCCTTATTGAAGAATGTACACCTGTAAGTTTAGAGGTTGTGGCTCCGGATGCAGATCTCGGCGTACTTTGGAACGGGCCAGGATTGATAGCTGGTGGAGAAACTTCATTTGAGGTATTTCCAGATCTGACCACCTCAGGTACTTACCAATATGACTTGCAGTTACGAAGCACAAATTTTTGTCAAAAGGATACGGTAATTACGCTAAACTTCGAAGCAGTGCCAACTGCTACGCTAATGCAATCAGATGCCTGTAGTGATCTCGTGACGTTGACAGCAACACCTACTGGTGATTATGTATACCAATGGTGGAGAAATAATGCAAGTCCGGCGCAATCTGGAACACAGCTTTCAGCAGGGCAAACATTAATAATCACAAATACTGATGATGGCTTGGTATATCAGGTACTCGCGCGGAATACCCTTACAGGTTGCGTCCTTGAATCAAACGAACTTACGGCCGAGGTGATCGGAAATTTCACCGTCGACCTCGCTGCGCCACAAACTTGCAGAGGAACTGACTTTACGCTTGCAGCAACGCCAGTTCCCTGGGATGCATCTGACATCATCAACTTCGTCTGGTCTTATTCGCAGACGACATCTCCGGTTAATTTCGTTATTGAAGCTGGTCAAACGAATAACGAGCTAACCGTTACCGATGACCGGTCAGGTTACTACAAAATCGAAGTAACGAAAACCTCCGGTACTTCCGCATGTACCGCAAAGGACTCAGTCGCAATCGCCGTATCGCCTGTCACGCAGGGAACACTTACTGACACAGGCATCATTTGTCCTGATCCTGAACTTGGAACGACAGTCACGCTTGACCCCGGGCCCGGCTTCCTGAGCTACAACTGGTTTAAGGATGGCTCTGAAGAAGGCGTAACAACACAAACTTACACGGCTACGGACGTCGGCACTTACGAAGTAGATCTCATTAATGCATTCGGTTGTCCAAGCTCCGATCAGACAACGCTTGTCGATGAATGTGATCCACGTATTACCGGACCAAACGCCTTCAGACCAGAAGGGCTAAATAAAGAATTCGCCTTGTTCACATTTTTCATCGCTGATGAAGACTTCGAGATCTTCATTTACAACCGATGGGGCGAGATGGTGTATTATTCGAAAGAACGCGCGTTTCGCTGGAACGGAGGATACAAGAATAATGCAGGTCAATTGGTCCCTCCGGGAACGTACACTTATTTGATTAAATACAAGAGTAGCTACAAACCTGAGCAGGGGATCAAAGAATACAGGAATGGTGTAGTCGTGCTCAGATAATTTAGTTCCAGGTTCCAGGTTTAAAGTTTAAGGTTTAAGGTTCAAAGTTTAATGTTTAATGTTTAAAGTTACTGTGATGAAAATATTAACTACCACGTTCCTCATTGCTGCCATATTAATAAGCTTCTCATTTCAGATCATCAAAACTTCGTTGAATGTAACTGTGCGTGATGAGTTAGGCAATACCGTTGAAGGCGCAACCGTGATGTTGTTTGAGAAGGAAGAGGATTATACGAATGAAACGAATATTGCCGCGCAAGGTGTTACCGACAAGAAAGGATACGTTAAGATTAAGGAGTTGAAATCAATGCCGTACTATGTGATCGTACGTAAAGATGACAAAGACAATTCCGGCGGCGGCGAAAAAACCGAGAAGCTCGAAGCCAAAAAAATGAATAAAGTGACCATCATCATTCAGTAGAAGAGGCTGATTCGATGACAACTCGTTCCTCATTAATTGCTCATCTGCAGGGTTATCAAACAACCTATGCGGATGAGCATTATTTTATCCGTCAGTTTCTCGCGTTGCTGCAACACCCTGATTCATTTCAACGCACACATCTGCCTGGCCACGTCACAGGCTCGGCGTGGGTCATCAATGAGGATCGTGACCGGGTTTTGCTTACACACCATGCTAAGCTCAATCGTTGGCTGCAACCTGGGGGCCATGCCGATGGCGATGAAAATATCATTAGTGTGGCATCTCGCGAGGCGCTTGAAGAAACAGGATTAAAATCACTGCGGCTTTTTGACGAAAATATATTCGATATTGACGTTCACCTGATCCCGGCGCATAAGGAGATGTCCGCCCATTATCACTATGATATCCGCCTGCTGCTCGAAGCATCGTCGGAAGAAGCGTTTACCGTCACCGAAGAATCACATGCACTGGCGTGGATTCATCTTGATGAGATTGAGACAATCACAGAAAAAAATTCGTCCATTTTGCGCATGCGCGATAAAACGCGAGATCTACGATCTGAAACAAAAACGAAAGTCAGTCTAGATAATTTCTGACATCGACTTTACCAGCAATTCCATTTCTGGTTTTGTACCCACTGATATCCGGTTCCATATTTTTCCCTGGTATTCCCATGCACGGATCCCGATTCCTTTTTCAGCAAGCTTCGCAGCCAGTGTCGGAGCGTTCGTGCCAATATCAGTAAAGATGAAATTTGTGAGTGATTTACCGTATGGAAATTTATTCCTGTCGAGATAATCTGTCAGCACTTTCGCAGCTTCGGCATTCTTCCGGCGAGACATCTTCATAAACTCTTCGTCGCCATATACCGCCTTCGCGGCAGCAATCGCAGTCTGATTTACCGAAAATCCAGCCTGGTATTTTGTGATCTTCTTAATGATGTCTGGCTTCGCGATCACATACCCAATGCGTAAACCTGCAAGTCCATATATTTTCGAAAACGTTTTTGACACAATAACATTCGCATCCTGCTTCACTAGTTCCACCATCGATTGCTGTTGTGCAGGCTCAAGAAATTCAATGTAAGCCTCATCGGAAAACACCGTCACGCGTTTTGATACTTCCTCACAGAATGAACGAACAATTGACGGATCTACAAACGTGCCTGTTGGATTATTGGGATTACAAATAAACACGAGTTTCGTGTCACTGTTTACGCGAGATGACATCGCCGAATAATCAACCTCCAGATCTTGGTTCAGATCAACTTTATCCCATTGCGCGCCAAAAACCTCAGCATAGGACATCAGCAATGGAAAGGTAGGATTTGCCGCAAGAATACTACCGCCCTGCACGCCAAATGCTGCGCCAGTCGCGCAAAGCAATTCACCAGAACCTGCACCAATGGCAATATGTTCCGGCGTGATGCCCTCTTTCTTTGCGATCATTTCTTTCAATTCGAGCACAACCTGGAACGGATAACGGTTGGCCTCCGAAAGAATTTTTTCTGCGGCATCCTTCGCTTTACCCGAAGGCCCGTATGGATTTTCGTTCGCGTTTAAGCGGATTTTTATTGTCGCTGGCAACTTTGCAAAAAACGACTCCTCCGTCGGGTTCATCGGTGCAGCCATCAAATGTTCAGCGAGAAAAGGGGTTGCTGCAATCGAGCCTGCGACACCAAGGGAAGTCTTAAGCCAGGATCGGCGATTGAAAGTATTCATGATGGGAAGGTTTCCCACAAATTACACAAACTTCCCGGATTGTATCTCACCCAGGCTACTGTATTTACCTCAAACGTTGCGGACAAAGGCTCCGTCCTGATGACATCGTGCGGCATAGAAATATTATTCCGAACGATAGAATTGTGAAGTATGATACGTGCGATCCTGATCACCTTAATGGCCGCTGCACTTGCTGTTGCCGGTTGTTCCTCCTTCAAAAAAAACCCGGCGCAAACTGCAACCGCCAGGGCGACTTACGATCTGTTCCCGGAGGTAGCGCCTAACAAAGAACCAAAACGAAAGAAAGTCAAGATCAAACGATCGAACCCTAAGGCAGCCCGCGCCGCAGCAAGATACCGCGGGCGTATCCGTGGATAAGTTTTCGCCACTGTGTCACCAGGTAATTCCGACCATCGGAAGCACACCACATGTTGGAATTGAATGCCCCGAATCTATGCTTATGTGATAAAGATGTGATCCTGGAGAAACAGGATCTATTTCACTGGTTGAAAAGTTTCCCTGATCTGCCATCTCCCATTCCTGTTCTCGAACTGGTGGTTGACCTTGTGAAAGGCTTCAACAATAGCATTTTCTTTCACAACGGACAGGCTATTATCCTTTTTGCCAAACAGTGCAATAGATGTGAATTTTGAAATTAGTCCAGGCTTTTCTTCTTCAATGATGCTAACATCATTTGGAAGATCTGCTCCCGATAAAACGACCTGCCCTGTTTTTTGATCTTTAAACTGACACAGAATTCTTGTTCCTACGATTGTTGCGTCAGCCACCAATGGCTTGATGTCTTTAAAATTAATTTTCATGTTCCTTCAGGCTTCTTCTTCATATCCATTGTGTCTTTGTGACACAAGATGCTGGATGAAACGTGAGGATTGGAAAATGGTTACAAAAAAGTTAGACAGATCAAAAAATATTCACTCCTGTGTGGACGAGGGAATGATGCCCATCTTCTTCATTAGAAAAGTTGCATTCATTTTCTGAGCGACGCCGCGGTTCAATTTATAATCGAATGAGAGTTGATCGTTATCGATTTTTGGTTCAAAGCAAAAGTTCCGAACCCGGTGCGGGTATTCGTACTCGAGGTCGCCGAGTGCAAGGTCATGCGTGGCAATCAATACCAGGCTTGGATAATCGACCAATTGTTTCACAAGGGCAATGGAACCGGTTTGCTTGTCAGTAGAATTGGTTCCCTTCAATATCTCGTCCAGCAGGATCAAAAGATTACGGCCTTCCTTCAGTTCATCAACGATTCGCTTGAGGCGATTCAGCTCGGCGTAAAAATACGACTGATGATCATGCAACGAATCGGCTGTACGCATGCCGGTGCGCAAGGAGATTAATGGGCAATCAAATGATTTGGCACACACCGGTGCACCGGACAACGCGAGCACAACGTTCGTTCCAAGTGTTCGCAAGAATGTACTTTTGCCAGCCATGTTTGCGCCCGTGATGATAGCAACCGACGATGCCGGATCCATGATGATGTCATTGCCAACACGCTCCATTGAAAGAAGCAACGGATGACCCATCTGCTTCGCATTGAGATTTCTGTTTGTATTAAGCGTGGGAAATGTAAAGGGCGCGTTGTTGAAAGTCAACGTGCCCAGACTAACAAGTACTTCCAACTCGTTGATGGTGTCAAGCCATTGGAGTAATGAACTGGCATTCTCCTGCTTCCATTTTTCCAGATTGTAAATACATTGAAGATCGTAAAGCAAAAAGCTGTTCACGACGAGGTTTGTCATCCAGTTGAGTCGCGCGTCCAGCGCACCTACCAGTTTTGATAACTGAAGAACCCGCAGGTGCCCGTCAGATGCTTTGTTTCGCAACGCGACCAGCTTTTCCGAATGAAATCGGGTTGAATGAAATAATCTCAAGAGCTCTGCATATTTTGCGAGCACCGTTTTTTTGTTGCTTACGTATTGGTGGAACGCATTTACTTTTTTCAGATGTATCGCAAGAATCGCCCACTGTGTTAAAGCGCAAAACCAAAAAACAGGCGAGATCCCATCGACGAGGAAAGACAACACCAGCAGCGCGATCGTAACTAATGGCAACATCCAGCGAACGAACGCCATCCATTGTCTCCCCCATAAAAACGGCTTTTGTTGCAACCAATCGGACAATTGTCGTCTGTCGCCAGACAAATCTTCGATCTGCATCCCGGTTGCCTGCACCTCATGGCAAAACTCAGGCATGGCTGCCAGTTCCTTTACACCATCCTGGTTCTCAATAATGCTTCCGACGTCCGGCAGCGGATGTTCAAGCCGGTGCGCGAGCATCTTCTTTCCATCATGCGTAACGCAACGGTTCAGATACTGGAACAACGAACCTTCCCCAAAAATATCGAGGTCATGTGTATATGGATGGTGCGTATCAATAAAAGAAGCACCAGCCTCGAACGAACTCACATTTCCCTCCATCGCCTGCAGCTCGCGATCCTGTATAATGATAAGATTCTGCAAACGTGTCTTTTCGGCGAACCGTCGTGCGTGACGTTGCATCAATACCGCGAACAAAACAAAGAGTACCGGTATTACATTCAGGAAATAGTAATTGTATTTAAAACCAACCCACACAGCAACGATCACAAGAATCGCTACCAGAAGCCTCAGGTTTGAAATAACATTGATCTTAGCGGAAACCTGCTGAAACGAACGATCAAAAGCTAATCGCCGGGTTGTATAGAATTGACGAAGTTCGTCGTGTAGCATGTTGTGTGTTTCGGTGGCGGAACGTTCGCACTATAAAGTTCTTTCAATAATCCGCATCAGAGACTCAAGATAACGCTGATCTGTTTCATCAAAATCATTTAACTGATCGCTATCCACATCGAGTATCAGCGCGACTTCGTTGCTCCTGAATGCGGGAAGCACGATCTCCGACTTCGACGCCGAACTGCAGGCAATGTGTCCGGGAAACTGATCCACGTCCGGAACAACAATTGTCTTTCGTTCTTTCCATGAAGTCCCGCAAACACCTTTACCGAAATTGATGCGTGTACAGGCGATTGGGCCTTGAAATGGTCCAAGCACAAGCTGATCATTTTTCACAAGATAAAATCCGACCCAAAAGAACCCGAGTGTTTGTTTAAGCGCAGCGGCAATGTTCGCCAGGTTGGCAACCGTGTCCGTCTCGCCCGAAACCATGGCATCTATTTGCGGCAACAACGTTTCATACTTTTCTTTTTTATCCGCAGATGCAGCGATGATTAATTCTTCAGCCATAATTCTAAATTTTCTCCAGGTGCTTTCGTGTCCGTTCGTTCTCCACGTTACCGGTATTTAACGTCGACGCGGGTTCGAAAAGTAAAATTTCAACTTCTTCCTCAGCAATGGGCTTATGCTCAACCATCCTCGGTACAATGATGAACTCACCTTCTTTAACATCAACAATTTTGTCACGAAAAGCCATTTTCAGGTGACCCCGGATCACCATAAACATTTCGTCTTCTGTTTCGTGATGATGCCAGATAAATTCACCTTTCAGCTTAACCGCCTTTACGTGCTGGCCGTTCAGTTCACCGATAATACGCGGGTTCCAGTGATCTGTAAACTGAGCAAGCTTTTCGCTAATGTTGATGCTCTCCATAATCACTCATTTAAACGTTTACTTCGATCCGATCAGCAACAATCCGAATGCGATAACAACCATCCAGAATTTATATGGACTAATAATCGGAATGACAACCCATCCAAGCTGCATCATCACACAAAGTAAAACGATGATAACGGCAATGGCTTTCAGGATTGATCTGGTTTTATTACTCATGATATTATTGATTCAATTGAAGAATGTAAATCGAGGGCCAGTTCTTACCGGTGACGAGAAAAAGCTTTGTTCCCGGATGATATGCAATGCCATTCAACACGTTGGCTTCAGGATTACGGAGCGCTGCATTCTGCGCGAGCGCAGTCAGGTCAAGTCGACCGACAACAGTGCCATCAGCTGGATTAATTTTTACAATTCTGTTTGTCTCCCAGATATTGGCATAGATAAATCCATCAACATATTCCAGCTCGTTGAGCTTCGTAACAGGGCCCTGGTCATCTTTCACCACAATGGATCTCACGGGTTTTAGCGTAGTCGTATCGAGAAAAAACAGCTTTTCAGTACCTTCACTCACGATGAGGTTCTTATTGTCGTGCGTGATCCCCCACCCTTCTTTCAACGGCTGTGGAAACTCGCGTATTTTTTCATACGTACTCAGATCGTAGACGAATCCAACCTTCGTTGTATAGGTAAGCTGGTAGATTTTATTATTCAGAATGGTAATGCCTTCACCGAAATATTTATCATCAAGAATGACCTTTTTATCAGCCTCGCCGGTTTTTACATCAACGATACCGATCCATGATTTCCCTTCCTGCCCGGTGCTTTCGTAAAGCAAACCATTGTGTACAACAAGGCCTTGTGTAAAAGCCTCGGTATCGTGGGGCCAGGTACTTTTTACTTTGTAATAAATAACAGGAACGGTCGATTCCGCTGCTTCCTTCTCCTTGTCGTTCTTACAAGCTGACACGAAAACAAAACAACCTAGACAGATCAATAACGCGACCTTAACATATTTCATGATTTCCATACCTTCTTCACAGGGCTGAACGTGATAAAACGGCTCAAGTTGTCAGAAAAGTTGAAATTAACCAAACGGCAATCCGTCCCCCGGAAGGCGACTTGCGATTGTTGTTATCAGCTCCCTCGCGAAGATAAATTCCTGATGCCTTAGTGTCCGGGAAAAATTTTCCTGCTGGCCTCTTGTTTGACACTACCTGTTTGCATGATAGTGCCATAACTTTCTCAGTGGTTTCGAGTGTGGCTGAGTGTCCACGAAAAGAACGGAATTTTCGGCATGCGTAAGGCTGCGGCTAGCGCCGGTAGCAAAATTCGGTTCCGATAGCCATCGGGATCGTGGCTCCTTTTACTCGTACCTACATGCATGCCGCACAACCCCTCGTGAGACCTCATACCCGCCGCCCTGCTCGTTAAGATATCAATTCCGAATGGACAGATCGTTGATGTTTGCAGGGTAAATGAAATTATTTGAGTCGCCAGGGTGCGTGACCTATAAAGGAAAAAACTTTTCAGTTTTCGGTAAAAATCTCTTCTAACGGCTAAACTTTTCCTGGTTTTCGAAGATAATTTGTTCTAATGCGGAAAATGTTTTTCAGTTTTCAGAAACAATTTGTTAGAACGCCGGAAATATTTTCCGGTTTTCGTAAATGATTTGTTCTAACACGAAAAAAACTTCTTGGTTTTCGCAAGTGATTTGTTGAAATGCGAAAAAAACTTCTTGGTTTTTGTAAATGATTTGTTGGAATACGAAAAAAACTTCTTGGTTTTCGTAAATGATTTGTTGAAACACGAAAAAAACTTCTTGGTTTTCGTAAATGATTTGTTGAAATACGAAAAAAACTTCTTGGTTTTCGTAAACGATTTGTTGGAACACAGAAACAACTTTTCGGTTTTCGTAAAATAATTCTTCTAACGCCTGAATAAATTTTTAGTTCGGCTCAGCCTTGCCGCGAAAAATGAAATCATTCCTTCCGGAAAGAGCGTTTTTTCGTCTTCCCGACCGCGTTCGCCAAGGATGCCTTTGGGCTAAAAATGATCTGTATTCAAATGCTTTATTCCCAAACAAAACGACAATAGAACTGGCAGATTACTGATGTTATCGACGAATGGTGTACCACGTTCCTGGAGTGCGTAAAAGTAAATAACACCTGTAGCTTGGCACAGCACAGGCCTATTCAGTACCGTCGGGAGATCGGTGAATCCATCTGTGAAATGTGGTTTTATCAGACTCCTTTTATTTTAACCGGACAACAATGATTCTTGATTTATCATTTACTTTGCCTCCGCATGGCCGAAACGGGAACAGACATTCACAAAGCAACACAGTTATTGCAACAAGGTGAACTGGTTGCCATTCCGACGGAAACGGTTTACGGCCTGGCCGGCAATGCACTTAACGCGGAAGCCGTAGCGAAGATATTCGTCGTCAAAAAACGTCCGCAATTTGATCCGCTCATCATACACATCCCGTCGCCCGACAAGCTGACCATGTACACACAAAACGTTCCTGCGATGGCAATGCGTCTGGCGGAAAAATTCTGGCCTGGCCCGCTCACGCTTGTGTTGGAGAAAAAACCAATGATTCCCGATCTGGTAACCTCCGGCCTAAGTACAGTTGGCGTTCGGTGTCCAAATCATCCGCTTACAACTTCCCTTTTGCGAGCATTGGATTTTCCATTGGCTGCGCCGAGTGCAAATCCGTTTGGATATGTAAGCCCGACAACGGCGGCACATGTAAACGAACAACTCGGTAACGACCTCCACTACATTCTCGACGGCGGTGCATGCAGGGTTGGAATTGAATCGACGATCGTCGGATTTGAAAACGATGTTGCCGTTATTTACCGCATCGGCGGACTGAGTGTGGAGGCAATTGAGAGTGTCACCGGCAAGGCTATCATTCAACCATATTCAACTTCGAACCCAAAGGCGCCCGGACAGTTGAAAAGCCATTATGCGCCCGCTAAAAAATTGATTCTTGGCGAGATGTTGGACTTGCTACAAAAATATCCCGCACATGATACGGGGTTGCTAACGTTCACTACGGATTATAATACACCTTACCAATACATCCTATCCCGAAAGGGTTCTCTTGAAGAGGCTGCGCAAAATCTTTTTGCCGCCCTGCGAAGTTTTGATAAAATGCCCGTTGAAATTATCCTCGCCGAACCTGTGCCAGACACTGGTATCGGGCAGGCGATCAACGATAGGCTCCGTCGCGCTGCCGCGGAGAAAGATTAAAATTTAGGACTTATCAACTTGTTTTCCGGGCTTACCATCGTTGTGACGGATTCCTGAGGCGAGGGGGTTTGCGAAGGGCGCCGAAGAATCTCAGTCTACGCATTTCATTTACTCTTAATCTTGGGCTCATGCGTGTGCTTTCGAAACCTAACTTGACATCGGGGGAGATACCTTCGCCGCAGCGCACATCCCTGGCGGCTCAGGATCCATAAGGCTTTGTTTTAAGGACTTACCAGGTTGTCGCAAGACTCAAATCCGTTTCTTTTCCCGTTTTTTCTTCTTTAAATTTCTCCGGACAACGCTGATTTTTAAATTACAATCACTAATCAACCCCCCAATGCAGAAGACAAAGAAAGTATTAATTCTTACCGGGGGTGGCGACTGCCCTGGATTAAATGCTGTAATCCGTGGAATTGCGAAACGCGCGCGAAAAGAAAGAGACTGGGAAATTTACGGTAGCGTTGAAGCTTTCAATGGCGTTTTGAATGAGCCGCAGGAAATCATCAAACTCACGCGAAGCCGAACTGCGGGGATTCATGTCAAAGGCGGTACTATCCTCAAAACAACCAATAAAGGAAACCCGATTCAATACCCCACCATTCAGTCAGATGGATCGGTCAAATTCCGCGACCGCTCCGACGAGCTGGTGAAAAAACTGAAGGCGTTGAAGTTCGATGCGGTGATCAACATCGGCGGCGACGGCTCTCAAAAGATCTCGCGTGTTTTATTCGAGAAAGGAATCCCCGTGATAGGTGTACCGAAGACAATCGACAATGACCTTTCGGCGACGGACGTGACATTCGGTTTCCAAACTGCCGTTCAGATTGCTACTGACAGTTTCGATAAACTCGTTACGACAGCTGAAAGCCATCATCGTGTCATGATCATGGAAGTAATGGGACGCGATGCCGGGTGGATCGCGTTGCACACGGCCGTCGCGGGCGGCGCCGAGGTTTGTCTCATCCCGGAAATTCCGTATGACATCAAAAAAATCGTAAAGCGAATAAACCTTCGTTATAAAAAAGGCCGCGGATTTGTCAACATTGTGATTGCAGAAGGCGCAAAGCCTAAGGAAGGAAGCATCACTTCATCGGTGGGAGAAAAAGGTTCGGAGCACGTGCGCCTGGGAGGAGTCGCGTACCAACTTTCAAAACAACTTAAAGATGCCGGATGCAAGGCAGAGATCCGCGAAACAGTGCTTGGTCATGTGCAGCGCGGCGGAAGTCCCGTGGCATACGACAGAGTGCTGGCAACATTGTTTGGCGTAAAAGCTTTCGAACTCGTGCTGGAGAAAAAATTCGGTCACATGGTGGCACTCAAGAACAACGACATCAGTGCGGTGACACTCGCTGAGGCGACGAAGGACTACAATTTCGTTAGCAAAAATGCCTACCTGGTACAGGCTGCCAGAGGGCTTGGGATAAGTTTCGGCGACTGATTCGCAGTCAAACGTTTGCGGAAAAAAACGCGGCGTGAGGTGGCGGCTCTGACTGCTTTTACTAAATTCGGCCCCGATCAAAACAGACCATATCGTAATGAAAACTATTAAAGACATCAACTTCAAAGAAAAGCGTGCACTAATTCGTGTGGATTTCAACGTGCCATTGGACAAAAGTTTTAATGTTACCGATGATAACCGGATTCGTGCAACGATCCCTACGCTGACGAAAATTCTCAATGACGGCGGAAGCTGCGTGTTGATGTCGCACCTGGGCAGACCGAAAGAAGGCCCGGAAGAAAAATACTCCCTGAAACATACGATCAAGACAGCCGAAAAATTATTAGGCAGACCAGTTCAATTCGCAAATGATTGTATCGGCGAAGAAGCTGAACGAAAAGCCGCACAATTAAAGCCAGGCGAAATTTTGCTTTTGGAAAACCTGCGCTTTTACAAGCAGGAAGAAAAAGGTGATCGCGCCTTTGCGGAAAAACTTTCAAAGCTCGGCGATGTTTATGTTAATGACGCTTTCGGTACTGCACATCGCGCTCATGCATCGACAACAATCGTCGCGGAATTTATGAAGGAGAAATGCGCAGGCCTTGTAATGGCGGCTGAGCTGGAGAATGCGAAAAAAGTGCTGGAGAATGCCGAAAAACCTTTCACCGCAATAATGGGTGGTGCCAAAATCTCGGATAAGATCCTCATCATCGAAAGATTGCTCGACACCGTTGATCATTTGATCATTGGTGGTGGAATGGCGTACACATTTTTTAAAGCGATGGGCGGAAATATCGGCAGCTCACTCGTTGAAGCTGACAAACTGGATCTGGCAAAAGAGCTTATTCAAAAAGCGAAGTCAAAAGGCGTTGAATTGCATCTGCCAATTGACTCCGTCATTGCCGACAAATTCGATGCAAACGCAAATACAGACATTGCAAATAATAATGCTATTCCCGCAGGATGGATGGGCTTAGACATCGGTCCCCAGGCTTCCCAGGTTTTGTCGAAAGTTGTTGAGGAATCAAAAACAATCCTTTGGAACGGCCCTATGGGTGTTTTCGAGATGGAGAAATTTGCGTCCGGAACACGTAAGATTGCTGAAGCTGTAGTGCGCGCTACTGATAAAGGAGCGTTCTCCCTGATCGGTGGTGGCGACTCGGCTGCTGCGGTTGCCCAGATGGGCTTTAGCGAAAAGGTGAGTTATGTCTCGACCGGTGGCGGCGCACTACTCGAATATTTTGAAGGTAAGACGTTACCCGGCGTGAAAGCCCTCGAATAAAAGTTTGCTCCGGCACTCATGATCGTTTCCACAAAAAAAGTGGAAACGGTTTTTTAACTGAACTTTGTTGCTGATCATTGTATCAGTTGCATTCCCATCATCACCATGAAGATTGTAAACCCAATCAACATGCTTATCAATTTCCTTCGTAACATAACTTTAAAGATTAAGACCCAACTACTACTCCTACTTCAATTATTGTACCATCAAAAAAAAGCCATCATCAGGCGATAATGATGGCTTGGAAGTAATGAACATTCACTTCAGCGATCACCCATGCTCACTTTCAAACTGCTGAGGAATGCGACATTACCTATATTAACTATCTGCTGGCTACCGGTGCACGACCGTTTTTTAAATGGGTTTGAGCCTTTGACTTTCGCCCGGCCCTTTTTGGTTTAATTCCCATATATCCTTCCAATTGCCTTACCAATTTTTTAGCCCTCTTATTAATATTTTTCCTTGTTCTATTTCCAGTGGCAGGCGCGAGCAATAAACCCGCAAGCGTACCGATTACCGCACCTAATGCAAACCCTGCTAGTACTTTTCCTGTAGTCTGATTCATAAAATATCCTTTATCACGCATGAGAATCAAATTCTGATGCCATCGTTGTCAAATAGCCGGAAGACTGGATCATTGGTGGATAAACTGTGTGAAATGCAATGTGTTGTGTTGAACGACAACGGGCTGAGGGAGAAATTCTACAGTCACCGAACGCATTTCATACTAAAGTTCAAATTTATTTTCAGCAGCAGTTTTTCTTAGTTTTTTTAAAATTCTGTTAACCGGGAGCGGTTTAAAGATGAAATTAAACCTTCCACCGACGCTAAAATTGAAAAGTTGATATGGTGGCACAGAATTCCTAACACATAGGCGGAGGGAATTTTGTCCATTAAAAAAACAGATTATGAAAAGGAAATTGAGAAATGTTTATTTGTTGCTATGTGCGGGGATTCTATCGGTGTTGGCGGTAACAAATGCACAAGCTCAGGAGAGACCGCGTGTCGGTTTCAAAGGCGGTTTAAACCTCAGTAATTTATACGTGGGTGACGCCGACGAAGAGAATGCACGCGTCGGCTGGCATGCCGGCTTCTATACGCAGCTGTTTTCGAGCGAAGCTTTTGCAATACAACCGGAGATTAATTATTCAACGAAAGGAACCGGCATAACTTACGTTTCGGGAGGAACGCAAAGTGTTGGTGTTAACTATGACCAGAGGTTTAACCTTGCCTATCTTGACATCCCTGTTTTGGCCGTGTTCAAGCTTGGCCGGGCAGCTGAAATTCACGCAGGTCCATACTGGTCTTATCTCTTAAGAGCCGAGATCAAAAACAACGACGGTAATCCAAATAACGAATTTGATACTATTGATCGTCGTAACTTCGATGATTGGGATTACGGTTTAGTTGGCGGGATCGGGTTCAATCTTGGAAAAGGTGCCCAACTTGGTGCGCGTTACAACTATGGATTAAATCCGATTGCAGACAGTGGTGGTGCACGAAGAGTTTTTGGTAACGCAAAGAACCAGGTTGCCCAACTGTATCTGTCGATCAACCTGAATGCAGGTGACGACGACATTGACGATGATTACGATTACGACTATTAATCAATCATCGTAAAGCAACTAAAAAAAACGCCTGGTGAAAAAACATCAGGCGTTTTACTTTCATACCTTTCAAGAACCAGGTAATCGCATAAGCAAACTACCTCAACGCACGCATCACCTTTCTTTGTCTTGCCCTCATCAACTGGTGTTTTTCCTTCAACTCATCAATCTCAATTTTTTGAAAAAACACGCGCGCCAGTAAGAACGACACAGAAACAAACAATACATAAGCACTTACCAACGACAACACAATGATCAAAATGTTCATAACGTATAGCTTTGTTCTGCCAGGAGTAGTCAAAATTAAGTGCCAGCAGCTTTTTCAACCGTTGGTAAGATATGCCCGCTTGTGGCGTGTAGCGAAAAGCAACACCGGCTTGTAAATATTTCCACAAACAGGTAGCTAACACTGCATCGACGAAGGCAGGCCGCGCTTCCCCGGCCGGCATTAGATTTTCACGCTTCTTTGCCAAAAACAACAATGAGCGACATCTTGTACATCCTCGCAGTTATATTGATCATTGGGTGGCTGTTGGGTTATTTCGTATTCAGTGTAGGAAACCTGATCCATATTCTGCTTGTAGTTGCGGTGATTGCGATTTTACTGCGCCTCATCCGCGGCCGGGGCGTATGACCGTCCTAGCAAAGCCGAAAAAAGGTATTCTATCTTAAAAGATAATTTGTTATATTGGTTAACTCTCTCGCTTTGTTCAACCAATATTACTGTTATGAACATCTTCGTTGCAAAACTCAACTTTAGAACACGTAAGGAAGAATTGGAGGCAGCATTTTCAAAATTCGGCCAGGTTACTTCCGCCAAAATTGTCAGAGATAAAGATACCGGCCGCTCGAAAGGCTTTGGGTTTGTAGAAATGTCCAGCGAAGAAGAAGGCCGGGCTGCCATCGCGGGACTGAACGAAACCGAATTGGATGGCCGGACGATTGTTGTAAAGCCCGCCAATGCGCGTCCTGTTCAGTCCTGATTAGCTTGTTTACCGGCAGAACATGCCATTTGTCTTTCACAGCCGCTATCCACGGAAATCGCGTGTACATCTGACGCGAAACATCGTTCTAATGGCATAGTAATGTTACCCATCACCAGCTACAGGCAGCACCAAAAGTGAAAAGAAAAATACTCGCAGCTTTCTTCCTGGCAATTATTGCCTTTGCCCTGGCATTTTACATTACGCGTTTTTCCTTCCGCGAGATGATGGGCACCGTAAACACGTTGTCTTCGCCGAACGAAAAATTAATCCGGTTAAACAAGGTATTTGAAGAAATTACCATGCTCGATCAACAGCAGCGCGCTGAAGCGATTCAAAATCCATTGCGTCCTTATAAGTACTTTCTGGATCAGTCAGGGTATCTCGATCTGATGATCGACTCGTTGATCGCGCTTCCGTGGGATACAGCCCAGCGTAAACGGCTTGAGTCGCTTACAGAAGTGCTTCATAAACGAAATGAAAGTTTTGTAGCGTACATGAAAGTAAAGGCGGAGCTGGCTAATAACAAAGAGTTTTCAACCCAGCTTGACACCCTGGCTGCACTGCTTCGCGAAAGCCAGCAACAGCAGGATTCAACCATCTTTACAATCGAAGAGCGAACCGTGACGACTGTTACTCCTGATACCATAAACGTAACAGAAGCCGACGAGCGCGGATTTCTGAAAAAACTCTTCAGTAAACGAAAGAAATCAGAGAATGGCGCAACAGTGAAAGCGGAGACGAAAGTCAACATCGACACAATCTCGATTGCACCACAGCATCTTGACTATGATCAGTTCCACCGTGTAATGACAGAATTGGAACGTGATCAGCGCTCACAACGAAACAAATTGCAAAATCGTGAACTCGCCCTCATTCATTCGAATAGTCTTTTCGTTAACAAGCTGCTCAAAACGCTTCATGAAGTCCAAAATGAAGAATTGGAAAAAATGAACGCCTCCAATGACCTCGCGGCAACAACGGTCGACCAGGGGATTCAACGAATGAATTTGATCATGATCGCATTTGTGGCCGGAGCTGCATTACTTATCTATCTCATTCTCATCGACATCAGCCGGAGTAATTATTACAAGAGACAACTCGAGAAAGCAAAAAATGAAGCCGTCGAACTGAGTGAGATCAAGCAACGCTTTCTCTCCAACATGAGTCACGAAATCAGGACGCCACTGCAATCGATCATTGGATTTACCGAACAGCTCAGGGAAGAGAATCCGCAGCATGATGCAGTACTAGCGATCCATAGTTCTTCCGAACATCTACTTCACATAGTAAATGAGGTGTTGGACTACAGCAGGATTTCATCCGGAAGCTTTACGCTCGATAACGAACCATTCAATTTGCTCAACGTGCTTAAGGAAGTTGAATCCTCTATGCGGATACAAGCGCAGCAAAAGAAATTGAAGGTCGTATTGAAAACCGAAGCCATAACAAATCAGATCGTTCTGGGTGATCCCTTCCGTTTACGACAAATCTTATATAACCTGCTCGGCAACGCGATAAAATTCACACCATCCGGCTCCATTACCCTTGCTGTTGAAGCAGCAGAAACGGATGGAAAGCTTGCCTGCATCTTCCGCGTAAGCGACACAGGTATCGGAATGACTGATGAGGAGTTGAAAAAAGTTTTTAATCACTTTGAACAGGCCAACGCTCACATTGCAAAAACTTATGGCGGAACGGGGCTCGGCCTCACAATCGCCAAATCACTCGTTAATGTTCAGCAGGGCAAGATTGAGGTAACAAGTAAATCAGGAAAAGGCACAACGTTCACAATTCACCTCGCGTTCGATAAACCGGCAGATGAGGTAACGTTAAAACCCTCCACAGCCGCCACAACAACGATCAAAGCGAAAAAGGTTATCGTTGTAGACGATGATGCGATGATTCTCCGATTATGCTCACTCCTCCTCCGGAAAAACAAAATTGAATTTGTCAGCTTCAATGATCCGCTTCAGGCAAAAGACTATCATGATGACGATGTATCGCATATTTTTATTGATATGCGCATGCCTTCGATGACGGGACTGGAGCTTTGTCAAACGTTGAAGCCAATTTATCCGCGATCAGTCTTTACTGCGTTGACCGCGCACGTTTTGCCGGAAGAAAGAACGTCACTCATTCAATCCGGTTTCCACGCCGTGCTTCCCAAACCGTTCCACGAATCGGAGTTTCTGGCCGCGATGGGCATTACGAAATCTGCCTCGGGCAATAGCCAATACGATTTTAGTGATGTTCGCAAGATGACGATGGGAGATGAGGTGTTATTCAACTCCATCCTGCAACAATTTATCGACGAGTGCGATGATGACCTTGGTCTCTTGCGAATCGCGAAGAACAACCGCGACCGCAAACAAGCGCGTGAACTTGTCCATAAACTAGCCGGCCGAATTGCACAGATGGGAATCCACCAACTTTCAAAGCAATGGCATGATCTCGAAGTTTTGCTTGTCGCTGGCAAAGAAGTGAATGACATCACGGAGCCACTGAATAATGCTATCCGCGAGACAGATAATCTTTTGAACGACGTTAGAACAAACGTCCAGGCGTAAGACCCGTTTATTCGATCCCGTACTTTTCCATTTTCAGGTACAAGGTCTTCCTGTCGATGTTGAGGATACGCGCGGCTTTCGATTTGTTGTAACGGACTTCCTGCAATGTTTTCACAATCATTTCTTTCTCCTGCGTCTCTTGTAACAATTTCAGGTCATAGATCGGAGCAGCCTTATCAACCCCATTATTCTTAACGCCATCCACCATTTCTGCGGGTATGGCATTTAAGGCAATCTCATCACCCGTGCTCAACAGAACTGCGCGCTTCACCACGTTACGTAATTCGCGAAGGTTTCCAGGCCAGTCATACTTTTCAAAAAGATCCAGCACTTCTGTGTTGAACTTTTTTACATTGCGCGACAACTCCCGGTTTGCATTTTCGCGGAAAAAGTCAAGGAACTCAAAAAAGTCATCGCCTCTTTGCTTCAGTGAAGGAACGTCCAAACGGAATTCGTTTAGTCTGTGAAAAAGGTCTTCCCTGAAGGATCCATTTTTTACGCTTTCGGCGAGATCGTCGTTGGTTGCTGTGATGATGCGGACATCAACTTTTACTTCCTTATTACTGCCGATTGGCTGAATGATTCTTTCCTGGATGGCACGCAGCAACTTTACCTGCACGTCATACGAAAGGTTTCCAACTTCGTCCAGAAAAATGGTTCCTTTATGCGCGGCCTCGAACTGACCGATCTTGTCGAGCACTGCACCAGTGAACGCACCTTTTACGTGACCGAATAATTCGCTACCCGCCAATTCTTTTGAAAGCGCTCCGCAGTCGACGGCAACAAAAGGGTTACGAACGCGCGGACTTAATTGGTGAATAGTTCTTGCAACATTCTCTTTTCCGGTTCCGCTTTCACCCTGGATGAGTACAGACATGTTTGTGGGCGCAACCAGGCGAACGTATTCCTGAAGTTTTTTCGAAACGTCACTTTTCCCTTCCACGAAAGAAAAGGATTCTACTTGTGACGTGCCAGATTCTTCCCTCGCATCTTCCTTTTTCAAACCTTGCTGAACGACCATGAGCAACTCCTCCGGATTCACAGGCTTTGTAATGTATTCAAGGGCACCAGCTTTAATCGCTTTGACAGCGGTTCTGATATCGTTAAAGCTTGTCATGATCACAATGGGAACTTCTGGTCGAACATTTTTTAGCTCGTGAAGCATTTCCATCCCGTTGGCGTCGGGCAGACGATAGTCGAGTAAGACCAGGTCAAATGCTTTCGCATTAAAAGTTTTTAATCCATCCTTTCCTTTGTTTTCGATGGTCAAGCGATGCCCATGCTTTCCTAAGAAGCCTTCTAAAATCCGGGAGAATGTGAGATCGTCTTCGATGAGGAGAATAGCCGCCATATTGGATTGAAAAATAAAAAGAAAAGCCGGATATATTCCAGCTTTTCCTGTGGGCTCAATGATTAGTCGTCAATTAACGTCAGAATTATTCCTGATCTTCGTTCATCTCATCCCCGCCATCAAGTTTCTTTCCGTCTTTGTCAAATCTCACGGTCTTGGTTTGTGCGCCATTCTTCAATTCAACAATATATACTTCCTGGTTATGCGCGCCCATTTCGCCTGCATTCTCTTCATCGCCAACCTGGCCGCTTACTGAAGTTGAATCAGATGAAGATGTTGAAGCCGTTTCTTCGTCTTCAACCTGGCTGCCAGCGGAAGCGTTTGATGCAGATTCAACTTTATAGGCAGCATTCACAAGCCATCCACGATATTCCTGTCCTTCCAGCGAGCTCTTCACTGCATCCGGAAGATCCTGAGACTTAATTTTAACACGGCCATCTTCCTGCATGGCTACATCTGAACTCTCATCCTGATTCATTTCTGAAGGCTGAGAAGTTGATGTCGGATCTGTGGGGGACTGAGAAGAAGTTGAATCCTGAGCATTCACAATACCAACAGCACCAAACAACATACAAACGGCGAACACTAATTTTTTCATGACTTGCATATTTTTAAGTTAAACAATCTTGTTTGTTTCGCTTCTCTATTGCAATGTCATGCCATATCCAACAGTTCGAGTTAATGGTTTAATTTTCAGTCATTTACAATTAGCAGTACGTCGGTTTTCATCCCTTCAATGTAGAATCATTCTACAGATTTTGAGGAATCTCCAGGCTTAAAGCAGGCTTCAAGGCGCGCTGAAAAAATACCACACTGCAATACGACCAGGTATCATTCCCTGGCTTTGGCTTTCTTTTCTTCTATGATATATGCCGCTGCAAGACCGAAACCTCCGCACAAGAACAGCATCGAAAAATACCCTACCTCCTCCATATCAAAGTTTCTGTCGAGAAAATAGCCAAGGAGAAACCCTAAGCCTACTCCTATCAGCAAGAGAGCAAACCGAAGTGTTCCCGATGCATCGGATGAGTTTTTAAATTGATCGGGACCGACACCCTTTTCGATCATCGCCATCCGCTCGATATTCTGAAAACGGCGCAGGTAAATTATAAGTACAAAAAATCCGACGATTGATAAGATCGGGATCATAAGCGCAAGTTCTTCCATAACGTATTTTGTTTTTGTTTGCAGCTTTGACGCAGTAAATGGATCAGGTGGTTACACGGGTACGCAAAATATTTTCGATTCACTGATTAAAATATTTCCCGATTGCGGTAACTTCCTTAGATATAGACGCGTCCAACCATTTCATGACAAGGGATCCGGATTACCTCATTATTGATAGAATACTCGGGGGCGAGACCGATGCGTACGCAATACTTGTCAATCGCTACAAACGCTATGTTTATGCGATTACGTTGAAGATCATAATGGCCGATGGCGAAGCGGAAGAAGCAGCGCAGGATGCCTTTTTAAAAGCATTCAACGCATTAAAAAATTTCAACCGCGAATCGAAGTTTTCAACGTGGCTTTACCGGATCGCTTTTAATACTGCCGTCAGTTACCAACGCCGCGCAAAACGAAGAGAAACTGATATTGAAGGTCTGCATATCACCAGTGATAGTGGCGAATCCGGACTTGAGAAAGAAGACAAAATGAAATTTATTCACAAGGCAATGGAGCGAATGAGTGAGAGTGACAGGTCGGTGCTGTCGCTTTTTTACCTGCAGGAATTTTCATTAGATGAAATTGCTGAGATTACGCAAACGCCGGCTAATACAATTAAAGTGCGCATTCACCGGGCAAGGGTAAGGCTCGCCGATGAACTCAAGAGAATCCTTAAGACAGAAGCTTTAACGTTATGAATATGGAAGCTGAAGAAAAATATATGGACGAACTGCTCCGCTACCTTGACGGCTTAATGACAGCGAAAGAAGCGGAGGCATTTGAGCACCTGATTCGCGAGGACAATAATCTCCAGCGAAAGTACAATGACCTGAAAGAAATGGAGATGTATCTGAGGTCGACGAAATTACCGGAGCCTTCAGCTGCGTTCACCAGCAACGTCATGCAGAAAATTGAAGCTGGGCCATTATTGTGGCGAAGGCTTACGAAGGGTCTTATTCTGATTTTCGGTGTAACGATTGTCGCAGCACTGGGCGCTTATCTCATTGCTACAGGCACGCTCGACAACTCGCAAACCACGATCACTATTGACAGGGTTCAGCATTTGGAAAAATTCTTACCAAATGCCACCCCAGCGTTCAACTTCGACGGAAAGTTAATGATGAACGTCGTTATTTTTCTAAACCTCGCTGTTGCGCTGATCGTGCTTGATCGCACAGTGTTGAAACCGTATTTTCAATCACGCCGCACAAGTTGACGTGATCAGAAATCGGGAGACGAAGAAGTTTCCTTTTCCGGTTTTATTTCCGCGCACTCAAGCTTCCAATCTTTGGCGAGGGCAAGGTTGCCTTTCTGTGCTTTTTCAAGAATAGCTTCCTTCTTTTTCGAGAACCTGCAACCGTTGTCCACAAACCTGTACCTCGCACCGTCGATCTTAAAGTTGAAATGACAGGTATTAGTTGACTTCTGCATTTTCATGCACGAAAGTTCAACTTCATTGTTAGTGGGTGACTTAAAACCTGTTGCAGCGAGAACGCAAATGGCAAAAAATGAGGCCAAAAAAATTTTCATAGGAAATGGTTTTCCAAATATACGGCTAGTTTGCCGTAGTTCCATCATTCACTGGAATGTCAAATTTTTTCAACAAAAGTTTTCTGTGGAAAACCGGGCTAGATGATTTGCCCGAATCATAAATACCCGCAAGGTCAAGCTGATATTCATCAGTGCGGATCACCGGGTAACTTAATGTCAGTTGCGCGCGACCGCTCGGCGGCAACGTTATTATATCAGGATTTGATCCCACTGGAGCATGCTGTTGCTGTCCTGCCAGTAGTAAAAGTTTTGACTGATCAATCTGAACTTCCGCATGAGACTGGTTCAGGAAACGCCAGGTAATGCGCATGGTGTCTTCACGATGATGCGCAAATATTTTCATCCAGAATCCCTGATGCAATACTTCGTTATCGGTGACCTGTTCGAACGTTCGGGCCTGATCGCCGTTATCCTCAACACGGGTGAAAACTTCTTCACCGAATCCCGCAAGGGTATAGGGTGTTGTTTGTTTCTCGATGCCGTACCTGGCAACAGTAGCTGCATATAATTCGGGCTTTGACGCGATATGAATGACTTCTTCGTACGCGTTGCCTTCGTCATCCGTCAGGAGCAAATTCAAGCAATACTTCGGTTCGAGATCACCCCTCAGGTTAGCGACCTGATGGAGGATCCGCGCATGTACCGGTGCAAACCGTAAACTTACATCCGACTCCTCTCCTTCTTTGATTTTTTCGGATGTAGCAGTCACAGCCACCGGTATTGACCGGGTGCCTTCTTGTCCCTGGATCGTCCATGCATGCGGATTTAACGTCAATGTTTTAGCATCACCATTTCGAATAGTAAACGAACAGTGAAGTTCCTGTCGCGAAACAATTCCGCTAGCCTCAAAGTCTCTTAAAGACAATTTGGAATCAGATCCACGCAAGTGATATTGAATGCTATCGGAAACAGCCATGTTTGTTTCCGGCGTTCTGGAACAGGAGAAAAATAACGACGCAAGAACCAGGAGACAGAAAATATTTTTCATTTGAATAAAAAGAGCTGTCTCCTTTTCGGGAGACAGCTGTGAATTTTAAATCGAAGTTATTGGGGAGACCAGACTGTATAACTCTTTGGCGGAGCCTGAATCTTCACCCATTTGTCGCCCTGGGTGGTTGGATACCATGATGAGTGTCCGGTGTAGTCTTTTATCACGCGACTTGCCCAATTGGTTTGGATCCAACGCTCCTGCCACGAATTGGAGTTGTTGATGTAAACAACTATTCCAGGCGAACCATTTCTTCGCGCAATGTATTCATCCGTGTCGACATATAAGATCGATGTGTTTCCAACTGCCAGATTGCGATGAATCCAAATCAAATTATTAAGTCTTTCTTTGTTCAACCATTCTTCATAATCGCGGTAGAATACGCAGGGATATCCTTCGTGTGTCATGATGTATGCGTAAGCGAGCATCTTGTTCCAGATTACATCTGTATCATGATTTGTTACGAACGTAACGGCTTTCGTAGGATCGCGCTTCCAAAGCATATCATCATTGAGGCGGTTAAGATTGTTTCCATCGAATGCCTCGTCCATCTTATAATACGCAGCGAAATCAAACGCAGAAGACCTCCTGCTTGTTCCGTCAACCCATCCCTTCAAAAGAGAAGCATTTGCATCCCAATACTCCCCCACCGCAAATCCTCCAACATTCGCCACCCAGTCGCGAACGACCCACGCGCCAAATCCTTTGACGTAGTCAAAACGCCAGCCGTCAAATTTCATCGTGTTTTTATAATACTTGCCAACACCATCGGTACGCACCCACAGCCAGTCCCTCACATAAGATTTTGCGTGACTGAGATCCGGGAATCCGCCAAACGCGCCTTCATCTGAATGTTGCGCGTCGTTCGGATGGAAGTCGTAATAGCTTCGCTGAAATTTGCCTGATAAGGGCGTGAATTTGGTCCACGTGTTTCCTCCCGTGAACGGATTGTATTCAGACGCACCACCGCTGTTGTGATTGATTACGATGTCGGCGTAGACCTGAATGTTTTTGGCGTGCGCGTTGGTGATGAGTGTAGTCAATTCAGTTTTTGAACCGAAACGCGTTTCAGTCGACCCCATCTGGTTGTAATTTCCAAAATCATAGTAGTCGAATGGATCGTATCCCATTGAGAATGGCCCGTTCTGCGCTTTCGACACTGGAGGCAACCAGATTGCCGAGAAGCCAGCGTTGTCCCAGGCAGTGATCTTTCCATTCACGGTATTCCACCAGGTACCTCCAGCAGGAACATCCCAGTAGAAAGCCTGCATTAACACGCCGCCGCCCGGCCCTGGCAGACGACCGTCTTCCTTGCTGATTTCTTCAGTGACCTGAATTTCGTTTTGCTTTTCAGGATGAACATCGATTGGTTCCGTGCTACATCCGGCGATTAGCAATGCACAGAGTGCGATACCAATACGCCATGATGCCCGGTTCGTAGTTACCTTTTTCATAGGTTGTTTTGGGTTAATTATAGATGATTTGGTTGTGTCCTTTTCAATGCATCCATAACCTTCAAGCCCATGCCTTTCCCACATCTTGAAGATTAACTACAATTCAGTCCGTTCAGGTGGTCGAATTAAAAGCGGTTTTTCGCGGAATACAAACGGTTGAAATCTTCAAAACCGAAGCAAACGTTTGCGGTTGCGAATGAGCGCAGACGATTGCGGTGAAAATATTTTTAGCTGTTGCAACATATGACGCCCGGTTTTGTATAGTCCGGACGTTACAACGGACTGGAAAGGCGCCACTTTCGGAATAAGACCGGGCACAAAAAAAGCCCCGTTTCCGGGGCTCTTCCTTATGAGATAATCGAGATTAATATCTGTAGTAATCAGGCTTAAACGGGCCTTTCACTTCAACACCAATGTACTTCGCTTGCGAAGGCGTAAGTTCTTCCAGTTCTACACCAATCTTCTTCAGGTGCAGACGCGCAACTTTTTCATCCAGGTGCTTTGGCAGCATGTAAACTTTGTTCTCATACTTGTTTGCATGCACCCACAACTCAATCTGCGCAAGTGTTTGATTCGAGAATGAATTAGACATTACGAATGAAGGGTGGCCCATTGCGCAGCCAAGGTTCACAAGACGACCTTCCGCAAGGAGAATAACCTGGCGGCCATTGCTCAGCGTGTAGATATCAACCTGTGGCTTAATGGTATCCTTCTTTCCGTTCTTATTTAACCAGGCAACATCAATCTCATTGTCGAAGTGACCGATGTTACACACAATGGCTTTGTCTCTCAACGACAGAAAATGACGATCTACGAGAATGCTGTGATTGCCTGTTGCTGTTACAACAATGTCAGCTTCTTTAACAGCTTCATCCATGCGTTTCACTGCGTATCCGTCCATTGCGGCCTGAAGGGCACAGATTGGATCGATTTCGGTAACGATAACGCGAGCGCCCGCTCCACGTAAAGATGCTGCTGAACCTTTTCCTACATCGCCATAACCTGCAACAACTGCCACTTTACCGGCGATCATGATATCGGTAGCACGACGAATCGCGTCAACGCATGATTCCTTGCAACCGTATTTATTATCGAACTTTGACTTTGTTACTGAATCATTGATGTTGATTGCAGGAATTGGCAGCTTGCCATTATTCATCCGCTCGATCAAACGGTGAACGCCTGTCGTGGTTTCTTCTGAAATGCCACGAACACCGGGAACCAGCTCAGGGAAACGATCCAGCACCATATTGGTAAGATCGCCGCCGTCATCAAGAATCATATTCAAAGGCTTTCCGTCCTTGAAAGCAAACAACGTCTGTTCAATGCACCAGTCGAACTCCTGTTCGTTCATGCCTTTCCATGCAAACACGGGGATTCCGGCAGCAGCAATCGCCGCAGCAGCATGATCCTGTGTTGAAAAAATATTACACGATGACCAGGTGACATCAGCGCCCAACGCGACAAGCGTTTCAATTAAAACAGCGGTCTGAATCGTCATGTGGAGACAGCCTGCAATACGAGCGCCAGCCAAAGGCTGCTGCGGGCCAAATTCCTCGCGTATGGCCATCAAACCGGGCATTTCAGCTTCAGCCAACGTAATTTCTTTTCTTCCCCACTCAGCCAGGGAAAGGTCTTTAACCTTGAACTTAACTTTTTGATCTACAGTCATTTTGAATGCTTTTCAGGTATTAGATCACAAAAGTAAGACAAAGGTCATAGAAATGCTAAGTTGGCCACGGAGATTTATCGAAAACCCCAGGCGTGACTTTTGAACTTACGACGGCACAAATGAGTTTGATCTTTGATAATTGAATTATGAAGCCTAAAATAAAAATCGCCGTAGTATCGGATGTTGTTTGTCCCTGGTGTTACATCGGAAAGCGCCGATTGGAGGAAGCGGTAAAAGAAGTTGAACAGGACTTCGAGTTTGAAATTGCTTACTACCCTTTCGAACTCAATCCGGATATACCTAAGGAAGGCATTAACCAACGTGATTACCTGACGAAAAAATTCGGTGGTCAGGAACAATACCGCGTCACAACAGCCAATGTTTCGAAGGTCGCGGCGACGGAAGGACTAGCTTTCGATTTCGAAAAACAACTGGTATCGCCGAATACGCGTGATGCACATCGTTTGATACTTTTTGCTAATCAGGAAGGGAAGCAGGCGCGTGTCGTAGAAGGTCTTTTCAAAGCTTATTTTACAGATGGTGTAGACCTGACAAAAATCGAAAACCTTCTTTCGATTGCAGAACTATCGGGATTAGATCGTGGCCGTACAGAGCTGTTTTTGAATTCTTCTACTGGTAATGCGGAAGTGGCGGCAGCAGAAAAAGAGCTTTCGCAAATGGGCATCAGCGGCGTTCCTTTTTACATCATCAACGATCAGTATGGTATATCAGGCGCTCAGCCGAAGGAAACCTTCATCCGTGCTTTCCAAAATATTGCTACAGCAAAAGCATCCCAGGGCGAGGCCTGCGATGTCGATGGAAGTAATTGCTAAGAGCGATCCAGCCGGGATAATAATTCAAGACCAAATTCCCAGAACCCGAGTTTTGAATCACTATTGATATGTCCGGCACGGCCGATGTTTACCAATTCGCTACCCCATGCGGATGCGAATGTTTGAGCGCGTTCAATTGAAACAAACTTATCATCACTGCTTATTACTACAGTTGAGGGGAACGCTAATTTGTGCAACGGCATTGGTGTGAAGCCAGTTGTTCCCGGTGGATAATTTGCGGATTCGGTATCACTTGGCGCGACCAATAAAGCACCTTTGATCTTTCGTTTGTAATGATATGCCCAATTGACCACGGTGCAACACGCGAGGCTGTGGGCTACAATTATAACATTCGGAGAATCATAAGCGCTAACTTCCCGATCAAGCGTTTCCATCCACTCATGCAGCACAGGCTGATCCCATTCAAACTGTTGAATCCTTTTAAATGCCGGAAATCGTTTTTCCCACCATGTTTGCCAATGATTCGTTCCGGAATTGTTAAGACCCGGGTGCAGAAGAATCTGAGAAGTAAAGTGCATCCTACTTTGCTTTCACGAGCTCATCATGGCTGATAACAGCACTCATTACGCTTGTTTTTCCATCATCCATTCTTGCCCAGATCGGAACGATCGTTCCATTATGTGCACTGATGTTGGTGTAATCTCCAAAGAAACCTTCCTCAGTAGGAACAAAGGCTGTTTCGCTGATCTTCACTTCCTTGAATGAGTTGCCACTATCAACAGAGTATGCCAGATAGACATCAGTTTGGTTGTCGTCGTGCGAACGTCTGTCGTAGTAAACGACATAAATATATCCTGTCACCTGATCAACAGCCATCCATGGAAGGTATTGATGCTTTCCAGGTACATCACTATTGATTCGTAAAGGCGTTGTCCAGTTGTCGCCATTATTGGCAGACCTGATAAACCAGACATCGGTATCATTCTCACCATTTTTCGTATCAGCCCATACAATGTAAATATGATTAAGCGCTGTTGTTTCACTTTGATTAATCATCAACACAGGCATTCCATTCGACCGGTCATGGCCAGGAATTTTTATGTCCCAGCCGCCAGGCTGATCCACCACCGGAAGGTCATTAGTAAGCCACGTTTGCCCTCCGTCGTAAGAGCGGTCGACAAAAATCTTATTTTGATTGGACCACGCGACAAAAACTTTTCCTTCGGAATTGACGCCAGGTACGGCCCCCTCTGCTGTGTAATCGTCATCTATACAATTACCCGGAATCTCTGATAGGGTAACAGGTGCAGACCATTTACGTCCATTTCTGGATTTGCTAAAAAGTATCCGCGAATGACAATCGGGATTTGGATCTCCGTATTTATCAAATTCGGTCCATGTCAGATAAACGTTGCCTTTGCTATCAATGGCGGCCCATTCTTTGTCCTGGTCCTTGGGATGATTATATCCGATCGATTCCCCTTCACTCCACGTAAATCCACCATCGTTAGATTCCTGAACAACCATGCGATCAAGTTTTTCAGAATCGTAGCCTCCTTTGCCGTTGGTCGGATCAGAGAGATGAAAGAAATAGAACTTGCCCTTATGATCGGCGATTACAACCGGATCACCGTACACCCCAAAAGGCGATGTCACGTCAACCTTAGTCCATGATTTCCCCCCGTCAGTGGTGACATAAATATTGTTGAGTACAGATGCGGCAACAATGTTCAACGGATTCTTCGGATTGATAGCCACTGAAGGCTCGCATACATACGGATCATCAGCGCTCTGCTCGTCGATCTTAATATTTCGAATTTGCGCCGAGAGCATTGACGCATAAAGACAAAGGACTGTAATCAGATAGTATGGTTTCATAATACGATGGTGAATGCCTACAAAGTAACCAAAGTTCATCATTACACAGAATTTCAGTGGCATAGAATTTCCTACACTTTGTTGAATAAGTCAACACATTTGAAATCAAATGACGACTTAGCTCCAGTTGCCAAATTCAATTCGTCGCTGGAAAACAGCAACTTAACTCTACTTCCACGATAGCCGCCTGACTGTGCAGGCTTTTTGATACAACTGGTTCGAATTAAATCAATACTATCATTATGATCAGGAAATTCGTATTCATGCTTTCCGTCTTCGGATTGTTCATAAGTTGCAGAGATGAAGAAAAAGAACAAGCGCTGCAATCAGAGGTCGATTCATTACGGACAGAATTAGTAAGCAGCCAGCAAACAGCGGAAACACTGCAGGAAGTTGGCGTACTCATCGATTCAATTGACGCTAACCGGCAACTGCTCCGAACCGATATGGTGGAGGGCACCTCGTACAACGACTACAAAAGCCGGCTCCAGGATATCAGCGCGTATGTAAAAGAAACGCAATCGAAAATTGCGGATCTTGAAAAGAGCGCGAAGAACTCCAGAATTTACGCCGGAACAATTAAACGACTGAAGGCCGACCTTGCTGCCCGCACAAAACAAATTGCTGCGCTCGAGCAGGAAGTTCAAACCATGCGTTCGGAAAATCAACGTCTGTCTCATAACCTCAACAAACGTGACTCTGTCATTAGCGTGAATACCGAAACGATCAGGATTCGCGAAGAAAATTTAGCCGCACTCGAAGCACATGTTGAAGAGGTGAGCACGCAAGCTTTGAACAATCAGGCTGAAGCATACTTTAACCAGGCAAAAGCGCTGGAAGAAGCTGCGGATAGAACGAAGTTTGCGCCTCGTAAGAAAAAGGATACACAGCGTGAAGCACTCGAACTTTACCGGATGGCAGTTTCGTTAGGCAAATCAGAAGCCGAATCAAAAGTGCAGGAGCTGGAAAAAGATCTGGGGTAATCCTGTCAGCACACCAAAACAAAAAAACCAGAGTCGCGCTCTGGTTTTTTTTATAAACAATTTTGGGTTGAGCTTACCGCGACGCCAGCAACTTCACTCCTGATTCACCAAGGTGTTTGATAAGAATACTTCTGTATTCTTTGCTGTTCAGGTATCCACCATTTGCCTTAAAAAATTCATCAATCACAGGGGCCCAGTCAGAGTTTAGTGGCATAACGAAACCGAATTGCTCGGATGCCTTATCTCCAACGGGATGACGCTTGATCGGCTTTCGCATCTGAACGGCTTCAATGTAAAAGGCAAGATCGAGATAAGAAAACGACTTAGGATCCGTAAATACAGTTTCAAGAACTTCCTGTGATGTAGTAAGCGCTGACACTTTCATTCCTGGATAATATTTTGATTTCAATTCGAGCAATCTCTTCTCGTTGAGTGTGCCCTTTGCAGTGTATGCCGTAAAATTACCGAAGGTCTGCGGAAGATCCTCAAGCTTGTTAAGTGTCGGTACACTTGGTTGAGTGATCAGGAATGCAAAGTTCGTGATAAAAGGCTGGCTGAATCGAACCTCCCTTTTACGCTCGTCCGTGATTGTAACATTACCCATTCCAAAAACGCCGCCGCTCGCACTTTTTGTTTTTTCATACATTCCTTTAAAGCTGGAGCCGTCGCCCACAAACTTTGTAGTGAGCTTCACACCTTTATTTGCATTCACCCAGACGACAAAGTCATTCATAATGTCGACGCAAATACCAGTAAGGTTTCCAGCTTTATCCTTGTAAACGAAACTTGGCGTTTCAACATAAGCCAGGGAGATTGTACCGCTCTTTGCAGTCTTTACGTTGGCCCAGGTATCTCCCGAATACCCTTGCGCAAGCGCGAAAGTCGTGCTGGCAACCAATGCTAGTGTTAATAAAGATTTCATGAGTTATTCTTTTGAACGTTAAGTATACAGTTTTTCAATCAATAATTCGAAGTGAAGTAATATTAAGGCAACATTTGAACAATGTTCAAAATCATCACCACCTTATTTTTTCCTTTCCAAGAAAAGCCTGAATCCCTCTTCTGCAATCTTCGCTCGCGCGGGCTTTTGCATTCATTTCAGCCGCAAAATTCAAAGCGTCGTCAAGCGCAAGCGACTGCACTTTACCGATCATTTGTTTTGTTATGCTCATCGATGAGCCTGAATTCGTATAAACTAATTCATGCGCAAACCTCTGTACCTCGTCGGCAATTTTCTTTTTTCCAACAACAGCATTAATCAGGCCAATTGCCGCTGCCTCTTGGGCGGCAATGAGTGTACCGGTTAACAACAGCGATTTTGCGCGTCCTTCGCCAATTTTACGCAGGAGAAAAACCATCACAATTGCCGGTATGAAGCCGATCTTGACTTCCGTATAACCGAACTTTGCTTCGGGCACCGCAAATACAAAATCGCAAACTGTAGCCAGCCCGCACCCACCAGCCAGCGCGTGTCCCTCGACCTGGGCGATCACCACCTTTCTGAATTCGTAAATCATCAAAAACAACTCTTTCAGGTGCAATGAGTCGTTGACATTCTGCTCATAAGAAAAATTTTGAAGCTGCTGAAGGTAGGCGAGGTCAGCGCCGGCACTAAACGCTTCACCAGCAGCATTCAGCACAACAACTTTTACTTCATCGTCCTGTTCGGCTTTTTCTAATGCTGATTTAAGTTCTGAGACTAGCTCGTGGCTGAGTGCATTTCGTTTTTCAGGTCGGTTGAGAGTAATAAACGCGGTCCGGTCCTTTACATTATAAAGTATATAGCTCATTGGTTTGGTCAAGTACGGCTTCAAATGATCCCTGGTGGAGGACCGAAAAAACTTTAATCTTCAAAGCGGCTGATGCTTTCAGAAAACGGTTCACGTAACGATAAGAATTGCTGCTGTCAAGTATGACTTGCGTGTCAGGATGCAAGGTTGATAAAAGTGAAAGATCAGAAATCGATTCGTCACCGATAATAAGGTAGTCGATATGTTCGGGTTTTGGCAAAGTAAAAGGCCCCCGGGCGTAAACAAATGTACTGGAGCCTGCCCGGAAAATTCCGGGAAGATCGGAAGCGGCGTTGAGCAATTCCGTGTGCACAGAACCGACGGCTGATTGCAGTCGATTCGGCCGAATATGAAAGGCTATTTTCTTTTCCTCCTTACGAAACGCGGAGTCTGTGATAAAAAATACTTTCCCTTCACTTATAATGTCGCTGGCGGAATGCCCCGGAATGCGATAGACGATAAACTTGTTTTCAGAAAGTGATTGGTGATAATTCCACCACTGCAATACAACAAATAACAATACACTTGCTGCCGTCAATCTGAAATAACGGAAGTTTTTGTACTGCAAGGTGAGAACAGTAAAGACCACGATTGCAATAATCGCTGCGCACCCAGGCCCAGTAATGTACACACCTTCTGTCAGGCTATAGGGGAGCCAATCAATGGCATTCACGATCGCATTCATCAACTTGATCAGCAGCCCTGTGATCCATCCGACAAACGACGCGATTGGTTGTAACGCGCTTACTGCAAGTAGCGCGAGTCCCGCGATCAACACGCCGTAAGAAACCGGAATGATCAGCAAATTTGATAACAGGAAATAGTTAGGGAACTGGTGGAAATAAAGCAGCCCCAGGGCAAATGTCGCAAGTTGCGCGGCAATCGAGACGGATGTTATCTGCCACGTCTGGTTTCCAAGCCACGTTTCCGCATTATATAAACGGAATATCAACGGATGTATGTAAACGATCCCAATGACAGCGAGGTATGACAGTTGAAAGCCTACCGACATGATGAGGAAAGGATCGAAGACAAGCAAGCAAAATGCCGATGCGGCAAGCGTGTTGTAAATATTCGTGTCCCGTGAAATGGTTTTTCCGATTGTCAGAAATGTAAACATCGTAACAGCCCGAAGAACCGAAGGTGATAATCCGGTAATGAAAGCATAACCCCACAGGATGAAAATGCTTGCAATACCAACAATCCACCGGCCCCTTGCTGTTTTATCGAATGGTTTTAGAATCAGAACGATAAGCAGATAAATGATTGAAACGTGCAACCCTGACACGGCGAGCACATGCATTGATCCCGTAGCGGAATAAGCAGAAAGAAGTTCGTCGTCCAGCCCGTCCGTTATGCCGAGAATGAGCGCTGCCGCAATACCCTGCTCATTTGAGCCAGTGATGTACCGCTTAATAACAGACGAAGCCCAGGCACGTGCTTCGATCGAATAATACATGACATGGTTAGCGATTGCTGTGCCGACAACCGACTCAGTTCCTTTGGCGATAAAATCCTGATGATAGATGTTCTTATAACTCAAGAATCTGCGATAATTGAATTCACCCGGGTTGCCAGGTCCCGGAATCTCCTGCGGCTGACCTTCGATCAATAATTGCGTTCCATATTTAAACGGCTCCTTAAAATTCTCTTTTGGAAAATACATTAACAGCTTTCCGGTAACCTCTATCCATTCGTTATCGGATTTTACGTGACTGACTATTGCATACTGTTTCCATGACTTCGTTTTTTCTTCCGCAAAGGAATTGATAACCGCGACGTACGCATCGATTTTTCCCTCGACCCGCGTCAGGTGTTCAGCATCATTGGCTTCCGTTTGCAATCCGACATGGACAAAACCGGCGAGGAAAATTGCGGGAAGAGCAATCAGACCGGGCTCAATGATCGATTTCTTTAGCAAGCGATTGAGTAGCCAGATGACGCAATAAACCGACACCAAAGCGACCAGCGCAGCAATTGCTAATTCTTTGCCAATGATTTCAGGAAAGAAGATTCCGACAACAATGCCGCCGATAAATAATATAACTATGCGGACAAAGGTATAGGGGATCCACCGGAACATGCCGGCAAGTTAATGAATTTGTCGCTTTCGGTTACGATTGCGGATTCGGGTTTGAATCTTTCGGAATTGACGGCGGAGCCTCGTGGTTGTAAGCTTCAATAATATCGCGAACGAGTCTGTGGCGCACAACATCTTTGTCTGAAAGCTCGACGAAACCAATTCCTTTTACACGCCAAAGGATCCGGACCGCCTCTTTCAAACCTGATCGTTGGTTTGGTGGCAAATCAATTTGCGAAACGTCGCCCGTAACGATCATTTTCGATTCAGGCCCCATCCTGGTCAGGAACATTTTCATTTGCATGGGTGTGGTGTTCTGCGCCTCATCCAATAAAATGAAAGCATTATTGAGCGTCCGCCCGCGCATGTAGGCAAGCGGCGCGATTTCAATGATCTCCCGTTCCATATAGTACTGAAGCTTCTCGAAGGGGATCATGTCGTTGAGCGCATCGTAGATCGGCCGCAGATAAGGATCGATTTTCTCTCTGAGATCGCCAGGCAAAAACCCGAGGTTTTCACCAGCTTCGACAGCCGGCCGTGTAATGATGATCTTTTTAACCTGCTTGGTTTTGAGCGCTTTAACCGCCATTGCCACCGAAATGTAAGTTTTCCCTGTGCCGGCAGGGCCGAGCGCAAAAACCAGGTCGTTATCGCGCGCCTGATCAACAAGCTTCTGCTGGTTCACGGTTTTCGGTTTGATCGCAGTGCCTTTTGTTCCGTAAATGATGATATCATCTGAATTGCCATCAGGAGTATCCGGCAGCATAATCTCCTCTTCACGGGCGATATAAGCTTTCACGTTCTCCTCCGTAACGCGTCCGTATTTGTGGTAATGTTGGATAAGTGAATTGAGGATGTCATCAATCTGAACGATTTCCGCGGTACTCCCTTTTAAAACAATCTGGTTACCTCTGGAAACGATCCTGCTTTTCGGAAAAGCTGAAGCCAGCGAATCAATATTTTTATTCTCGACTCCCAGGAAATCGATCAGGGAGATGTTATCGAGGTTCACTACTTTTTCTATCAAGTGGATATCGGTTTAGTACCAACAACAAAATTACTATAATAAAAGTACGCCAGCTTGCTGCGAAAGATGGAAAACGCTTAAAATTGCAAAACAATGGCCATCGTAACACTTTTAACAGATTCAGGAGAAAGTGATCATTATGTGGCCACCATAAAGGCCAGGATTCTGGGTGTTAATCCAGGCATCAGAATCATTGATATTTCGCATAACATTCCACCTTGCGATACGGGCCACGCCGCATATGTTCTGAGGTCCTGCTTTCGTGAATTCCCGAAAGGCACTGTTCACCTAGTGGGCGTCAATTCGACAGGCGGAAAAGGTGCAGGCTATATCGTTCTTCAGCTGGAGGATCATTTTTTTGTCGGCGCGGATAATGGTCTCTTTGGATTGATCAGTGATAAATCACACCAACAGGTAGCGGAGCTTCATTATAACAAAAACATCATCACTACGTTTCCCGAGCGCGATATTTTCGCGCACGCGGCTGCCAAACTTGCGAGTGGTGTTTCTATCACCGATTTAGGAAAGCCGTTGCCCGGATTTAATCGCTTAATCGATCGACAGGTAAAAGCCACTAAAAAGATCATCAGTGGAAATGTTGTGCGGGTCGATAGTTTTGGCAACCTGATCACGAATATTCCTAAAGATGCATTTGATATCTTAAGCAAAGACAAGGCTTTTGTTATTCAGTTCGGCGGCGAAAAATTCAGACGCATTTATCAACAATACAACCAGGTGGAAGAAGGTGATTGCGTGATCCTTTTTAATGGAACGGGAATGCTTGAAATTGCCATCAACAAAGGCAATGCTTCAGAGCTTCTGGGCCTTGCCTACGATAGCGCCGTGAATATTGTTTTTGAAGAATAGCGTTAAGAAACACGAGTACTACATTATTCGTGAACGGCGCTTTTTTACATATCGGTAGATTAGAAAGATAATGATGGCAACAATGGCAACAGGCAGGAAAGTACTGAAGAAGAAACCAAGAGCATAGCCAATTTCGTAGGAAGCAGAACGTTCCTGTCCGTAGCACAATAACGGCATGGCGAGAAAAACGAGTAAGGATAGTTTTTTCATGTGAGAAGATTTGCCCGAAAGATAAAAAATTATTGCTGGTGACGAGTATTATTACAGGCTGATGTTAGTACAAACTAAATAGAACATGATCGTACGAATTGTAAGAATGCATTTCACTGAGGCAGGCGTGGAGGAATTTCTGAATGTCTTTAATGCGAATAAGCATGCAATAAGAAACTTTCCAGGATGCTCGCACCTCGAGCTTTTGAAGGACGCATCCGACGACACGATTTTTACAACCTTAAGTCACTGGAATGATGAAGCCAGTCTTGACGCGTACCGGAACTCGGCATTATTCGGCGCTGTATGGGGAACGGTGAAGACTTTGTTTGCTGAACGTACGCAGGCTTTCTCGCTCAAAAAATTTATTGAGTTGTAAAGACACTAAAAGTTCCGTCTCTGCGGGAAACTCAGGCCTGCCGGTTTCTAATATTAACGATTCGCCCATTACTCAGGCGTGAATGCAACCTGTTTTGAATGTCTTTTACACCGGATACTGAATCAATGATGTCTTCAATCCTTCTCTTGGTTTGTTTATCTTCAACGATTCCGGATAATGTCACCTCACCCCGGTCAACTACCACTTCGACATCGCTCGCATCCACATATGGATCTTCTTTAAGCAGGTCATGAATGTCTTCCCGGATGCGAACATCGGAACGCTGGTACGCGCGCGGACCCTTGCCACGATGCGTAACGCCAGCCGGAAGATTTCTATGCTCAATCTCAGCTCTTCTTCTGCGCGCTTCTTCCACCTCCGGCCACTCACCCGTGGTCAGACGATTGTAGCTATCGCGGTATCCGGCATTTGATTCGAAATCGCGGCCGAGGTTGTAGCTGTTCACATTGCCGTAGTTGCTGCCGTAATAGCCTTCCCCGTCATAATTCTCATACCTGCCGGCATTCGGATCATCATCATGCTGATTATCCAGATCATTATAGCCGCCCTCGAAGTCTCTTTGATTATAACGGTCTGGGTACACGCCGTCATGTATATCGTGACTGACCTCAGAATGATGATCAACCTCAGAAGGCCGGTTTCTACCACTGCTATCTTCAAGACCTCGCCTTTGTTCATTCTGTCGATTACCTTTCATAACGCGCAAATTTTCATTCGCATCTGCAGGAAAAAAAACGATGCCCTGTAGAGCGACCAGGCCCATGCAGCACCCGCTAATTACTGCTTGCGCTTTTGGTGCTTTACAACTTTCGCTTCAATATGGAAAACAATTTCTTCAGCAATATTCTTTGTCAGGTCCCCAGCGCGTTCAAGATCTCTGGTTAATGAAAACAACATAAGCAGCACTTTAGCGTCAGCAGGATGTGTTCTCAAAAGATCAGCAGCGACGGCGTAAGCCTTCTTGTTGTATTCATTCAATGCCTCGTCTTTTTTTGTGGTTCGCGTGGCGAGTCTTGTGTCTTCCTTTTTAAGCGCTTCTCCCATGTTTTTTAACATACCTATCAACACATCGAGCATCGACGTGATGTTAAACTCGGCAACCCATCGTTCATAGGGTGATTCGTAATGGTTCAAAAGGAATTTCGCGAGGCTTTTCGCATTATCTCCGATTCGTTCAAGGTCGTTGGTGATTTTGAGTGCAGCTAATACCAGTCGCAGGTCCGTTGCGACAGGTGTATAAAGGGCGAGAATATTTTCGCAGTCGCGATCAATCGCAATCTCCTGCACATTCACCCGTTTCTCATCATGAATAACTTCTTCGGCTTTCGATAAGTCTTTCTGATCAATACAGTCCTTACATTTTTGCATCTGCGTTTTGACAAGTGATAGCATGTCTAGCAGATTATCTTTTAAAGCCTGGAGTTCTGGTTCAATTGCTGGCATTCGTCTGTTATTTTTATTTTAACCGAATCGTCCGGTGATGTAATTTTCCGTTTGTTTGTTTTTCGGATTTGTAAACAGCTCCGATGTCTTATCGTACTCGATGAGATCACCCATGTAAAAGAAAGCAGTTCTATCACTCACACGGGCGGCTTGTTGCATGTTGTGCGTTACAATAACAATCGTGTACTTCTCTTTAAGCTCTTGAATGAGTTCTTCGATCTTCGCTGTAGAGATCGGATCAAGCGCTGAAGCAGGTTCGTCCATAAGGATGATCGTAGGCTTCACTGCGAGTGTGCGCGCTATACAAAGGCGTTGTTGCTGACCACCGGAAAGCGAAAGGGCTGGCTTCCCAAGCTTGTCTTTTACCTCACCCCAAAGCGCTGACTGCTTCAATGATTTCTCGACGATCTCGTTGATCTCATATTTGTCAGTTACGCCGTGTATGCGCAGGCCATAAGCAACGTTTTCAAAGATCGTTTTTGGAAACGGATTCGGCTTTTGAAAAACCATTCCAACTTTACGCCGCAGTTCTTCAACCCTGACCTTTTTCTCGTAGATCTCTTTTCCGTCTATGAATATCTTTCCCTTCTTTCGGAATGATTCGATATAGTCATTCATCCTGTTCAGGCTGCGAAGGAAAGTAGATTTCCCACAACCGGAAGGGCCGATAAATGCAGTAACGGTGTTCTCCTTAATGGTCAAAGAAATATCCTTCAGCACGTGATTGTCACCATAAAAGACATTTACATTCTTCGCCTCTATTAATTTCATATTACTTTGGTCTACCAACTAACTTTTTTCTGCCACCTGTTTCGCAGGTAAACAGCAATTCCGTTCATTACAAATGTTATCAACAACAGGATGATGATTGCCGCCGCGCCATTAACAAGAAATTCTTCCTGGGGTCTGGATACCCAATTGAAAATCTGAATCGGAAGCACTGTAAACTCGTCCATCGGGCTTGACGCAACGAAGGGGACATACGCAAGCGCACCGATTACGATAAGCGGAGCTGTTTCACCTACTGCGCGTGACAATGCAAGAATGATTCCCGTCAGGATACCGCCGGCCGCAGCAGGCAAAACCTGATACCAGATCGTTTGCCATTTTGTTGCGCCCATTCCAAACGATGCTTCTCTCAGGGAACGAGGTACAGCCTTTAATGCCTCACGCGTTGCAACGATGATGATCGGAAGAATTAACAGAGAGAGTGTCAGCGCGCCGGCTAACAAACTCCCACCCAACTGCATTACCCTTGCAAATATCTCAAGTCCCAGCAATCCATAGATGATCGACGGAACCCCTGCCAAGTTTGCAATATTCAATTCGACAATGGATGCAAGGCGATTCTTTTTTCCGTATTCCTGCAAATAGATCCCTGCTGAAACACCAATGGGGATTCCAATCAACGCCGTGAGCCCAAGAATCCAGGCGGTTCCCGTCCATGCGGTCAGGATACCTGCTTTCGACGCTCTTCTCGATGGCAGATTTGTAAGAAAGTCCCAGTCAATCCTGCTTAAACCCTGAAAAAGAATATTACCGATAAAGATCAACAGGATAACAATACCGAACAGGGTACAAAAAATACCGACATACCTGAATGCTGAATCCTTTAACCGGTTCGCTTTGATCTTATTCATACTTCTCCTGGTATTTTTTTTTGATCCAGAAACTGATGTTGTTCAAAATGAAAGTGAACACAAAAAGCGTGATTCCGGCCGCAAAGATTGTCCGGTATTCCATCGAATCATGCTGCACATCGCCGAGGCTCACCTGTACAATATAAGCGGTGATTGTCTCTACCGCTTCACGCGGATCCATTGTGAGGTTAGGCTGTTGTCCTGCCGCGATCGCTACAACCATGGTCTCTCCTACGGCGCGCGCAATACCGAGAATCACCGAAACAAGAATACCCGACGATGCCGCGGGAACGACTACTTTGAATGATGTCTGAAATTTTGTAGCGCCCATCCCATACGATGCTTCGCGTAATGACTTTGGTACGGCATACAAGGCATCCTCACTTAAAGAAGATATCACGGGAATAATCATGATACCCATAACAAGGCCTGCAGACAATGCATTAAAGGTGGAGAGATCCGGAATGAAGGTCTGCAGAAAAGGCGTCACGACTGTCAGCGCGAAGAAGCCATAGACAACTGTGGGAACAGCAGCCAGCACTTCGAGCGCCGGCTTCATCGCTTTTCGAAAATCACGATGCGCATATTCACTCAGGTACACCGCGATGATTATCCCAAAAGGAACAGCAGTTGCCAACGCGATAAGCGTGGTAAGAAAGGTGCCTGACAACAAAGGAAGGATACCATAATGTTTATCGCTAAACAACGGCGTCCACTGCGTGTCGAAAAGGAATTGTGATATAGGGATTTCTGCAAAGAAACCCCACGACTCCGAGACCAGCACCCAGATGATGCCGATCGTTGTAAGCACAGTTATTAACCCGCTCAGCGCAAGCGCGTATTCAATAACCTTTTCCCCTTTGTTTTTCAATTGCCGGTGCGTCGGGTTATAAAATCGCAAGACTTACTTTCCAAAAGCGGAAAACGCATCAACCTGTTTTTTATATTCTTCGGTAGTCAATGGTATATAGCCTACATCCTGAACAAGAGACGCTGCGTTGGACAAGTAAAAGTCAACAAACTTTCTCACATGATCTTTCTTTGCTGCCGCGTCGCTTACGTAAATGAATACCGGGCGTGACAATGGCGAGTATGTTCCATCCTTTACCGTTGCAACACCTGGCACAACAACACCTTTTCCATCATTCACGCCTACGAGCTTGAGTAAGTCCTTATTTTCTTCATAGTATGCCAGGCCGAAAAATCCGATACCGTTCTTGTCACCGCTGATACCCTGTACCAGCACGTTGTCGTCCTCGCTCGCAGTATAATCGCCGCGACTGGCGCCGCTTTTACCAACCACCGCTTCAGTGAAGTAATCATAAGTTCCTGAAGCAACACCTGGTCCATAGAGGTGAAACTCTTCTGCCGGCCAGCCTTTCCGGATCTCATTCCACATCATTACTTTTCCCTGCGCATCAGGCTCCCACAATCGCTTCAATTCTTCGACGGTGATATCATTCACCCATGTGTTGTCTTTGTTAACGACAACGACCAGGCCATCGTACGCCACCTTCAGCTCAACAAAATTCAGATTGTTCTCTTTCGCGTTAGCGGCTTCTTCAGTCTTTATAGGACGTGATGCGTTATTGATATCGATCTCACCGCGGGAGAATTTTTTAAACCCGCCACCGGTTCCGGAAACGCCAACTGTAACTTTTACATCCGGCTGTTCAGCTCTAAACTCTTCTGCGATTGCTTCTGTGATCGGATATACGGTGCTCGAACCATCTATTTTGATCTCACCAGAAACATTATCGGTGTTATTGTTGTCGTCATTCGCTTCGCCGCTTTTTGATCCGCATGAAGCGAGTACGACCAGTGAAAAAAGAAAAGTAAGAAATCTTAAATACCTCATCATACAATGATTGTTAGTTTGACGCAAAGGTACTTTGGCATTGATGCCTCAAAATATTCCGTGTGTTAAGTTTATGTTAAGTTATTTACCATTCTGTTAAGTTATGATAATGTTATGGGATCGTGTTTTCAATTGTACTTGTTTTGCACAGCAATTCAAGCAGCATGAAGAATACAGAACGGCTACTTACATTCATTTTTGTCCTGGCAATATCACCAATCTTCGGTCAGGACATCACAAACAATAAATTCGGGAAGGGAATTTCCGTTGTTGCCAAAGATTCTTCCTTTAGCATAAAGTTTGGATTCCGCTTCCAGACCCTGTATCAAAAAGAAAAGCAACTAAACAGCGGTGAGGTTAGTGAAAACATGCAGATCCGCAGATCACGGATCAAGTTCGATGGCTTTGTTTACGATCCTTCTTTCGAATACAAAGTGGAACTTGCCATTGCAAATTCGGATATAAACGGCGGCGCGATCCCTCAGTCGGGACGCACATCGAACATCGTACTTGATGCGTACGTGAAATGGAACTTCTACAAAGACTGGACTTTGTGGTTTGGACAGGCTAAACTTCCCGGAAACCGTGAGCGTGTGGTATCATCTCAGGCATTGCAGTTTGTTGATCGAAGTAACGTAAACAGTCGATTTAATCTTGATCGTGACATCGGGTTGCAGTTGCACTACGCTAAACGGAAATTCAAATTCGCGTATGCAATGTCAATGGGTGAAGGCAGAAACATTACCGCGCCAAACGCCGGCGGATATAACTACACCGTCAGAGCTGAGTACCTTCCGTTTGGTTCCTTCGAAGATAAAGGGGATTATTTCTTAAGCGATTTTAAAAGAGAAGAGAAACCCAAATTGTCCATCGGCTTCACTTACGATCACAACGACAGAGCTACCAGAGAGCGCGGGCAACTCGGTAGTTTTATTGATACCGAGCTTGCAAACAGACAACGCGATCTTACCACGTGGTTCGGTGATGCCCATTTTAAATATAAAGGGTTCTCTTCATTGATCGAATACGCTCATCGAACATCACCCGAAAATCCAATTGTGTTTGATGGTGAAGGCGAAGTAGCGCAGGCGTTTTATACCGGCGAGGGAATTAATGTCCAGGCCGGCTACCTGTTCAAGAGCAATATTGAAATTGCCGGCCGATACACCGTTGTTACGCCAGAGAAAATAACAGGCTACAACAAGGAAACACAATACACACTCGGATTGTCTCGATATTTCGTTGGACATAGTTTGAAAGTACAAACTGATGTAAGTTTTCTACAGGAAGCAAGCCAGGAGGATCAACTGATGTACAGGCTGCAGCTTGAAGTTTCCTTCTGATCTGACCCGACGTATCAAGAAATTGTTGGCAATTCACTATTTTTCAGCGCTATTAAGACCAGCGCGTTATGACCAGAAAGACTTTGAAGCAGTACTTTGCTTTTGTTCTTTTAATAATTTCCTTCATTGAGGCCAACGCGCAGTCAAAACCACCACTCGATTTTTTTTACAAAAAAGGAAAAGGATTTGGACTCGTAACCCAGGACAGCACCTTTTCGCTGAACTTCCAGTTCAGAATGCAGAACCGCGCAACTTATGTATCGAAGTCTGAAAGTGATTTTGAACCCGAGCAGTTCGAATTTCGCGTGAGACGATTGCGATTGAAGTTCGAAGGTTTTGTATACAATCCAAAGCTCACATATTACATCCAGCTCTCCATGTCCCGTGGTGACATGGACTGGCGCGGGCCGGATGATAACCAGATTAACAACAGTCCGAATGTTGTTCGTGACGCGGTAATCTATTACAGCCCGACGAAGCGCGTCCGGTTTGGTTTCGGTCAAACCAAATTGCCCGGAAACCGTCAGCGTGTTATTTCTTCCGGCGATCAACAGTTCGTAGATCGATCGATCGTCAACGCTACGTTCAATATTGACCGCGATTTTGGGTTCTTCGCCCAGTATACGGGAAAGTACATCAATCTGAAGAGCGCCTTAACATCGGGAGATGGACGAAATGCCTTGCCGGAACGCGCATCTCCGTCAAACAAGGGCCTTGCGTACACTGGCCGCATCGAATTTCTTCCATTTGGTAAATTCACAGGCAATAACGATTACATTGAAGGTGATCTTGAACGTGAAAAAATGCCGAAGCTTTCGCTGGCGACAACATACAGCTTTAACGATCATGCCGTGCGTGTAGCTGGACAGTTAGGAAACGATCTATACGCAGCACGCAGCATCCAGACTTTCGAAGCCGACTTGCTCTTCAAGTATAATGGCTGGGCGTGGTATACAGAATACATGAGACGCAACGCGGACAATCCGATTACAACACATCCGGAAAACAACACCCTGCAACGGCATATCTATATCGGCGAAGGGTACCTGACACAATTAAGTTATCTTTTTCATAATAATATTGAGCTTGCAGGGCGTGTCTCTCGCGTATCTCCGCTTGAGAAGATCGCTGATCGAGAGAATGACATTCAACAGGCTGAATTCGGTGTTACAAAATACCTTGTCGGGCATCGGCTGAAGATCCAGGGAAACATCCTTCACCAGACCCGGCAACGCGGTGGAGTGTACACAGGCGGCTTGTGGTCAGCGCTATTCCAGGTTGAACTCGGTATTTGATCTTTCCTGACAATTTACATATCGAATATCGCCGGCGTTCAACCACGTCATTCTTCGTGATGAGCCCTACACTTGCTTTACAAAAAATTCCATTGGAAGCCTTATCTTGCGGCCCTCAAAGCCTGCTAAAGCCACCAGGCACGAATTTTACGCAAGATAATGCCCATGAAATCTTTCCTTCTGACATGCTGTTTACTCTTTAATGCCGTTGTAATATTTGCACAGTTAAACATTTCCGGAAAAATAATTGACGAAAACCAAGCTGCCATTCCATTCGCAAACGTGGCCGTTTTTTCTACCCCGGATTCGTCGATGGTTACCGGTGCAGTGTCAGACGAAAACGGGACGTTTTCAACAAAAGTAAATTCAGGTCAATATTACCTGCGAATAACCTTCCTTTCATAC